>CAKZKB010000238.1 GCA_937121005.1 uncultured cyanobacterium
TGGTGAACGATCGCGAGGACTTCCAGGATTTCTCGCAGCAATTTGATAACATAATCTTCACTACACTTTTTCCCCGATGGCAGTTCTTTACTCAAATCCGTGCCGTCGATAAACTCTTGTACCAGGTAGAATTGTCCGTTTTCTTCAAAATAGGCGTAGAGACTGGGAATGCGATCGCATTCGTGACCCAACTCGTCCAGTTTCTCAGCTTCATTATAAAACAAGCGCTTCGCTGTTGCATACGCATTGGGGTTGGGTATGGGTTTTAGATGCTTGACGACACACTGGCTGTTTCTCGGTTTGCGGAGATCCTTGGCGAGATAGGTATCTCCGAAGCCACCGCCACCGAGACGTTTGAGGATTTGATAGCGGCGATCGAGGGTTTGTCCGACGAGCATGGTGCACTCCGCAGCAACGCTATGGTTCTATAATTCTACTACAGAGCGAGATTTTAGGGCGAACAAATGCGATACTGGACTAAGACATCGGGTTTCTAGTTTCTAGTAGAAGCACGGGCCGCCTGTTGATTGACATACATTTTCACAATCCGATCGAGGGTATAACGGGGATCTCCCATCGTCTTTTTGACAATTCCCCGCCGGATCGTCGAATCGATCGCGTCTGTCATTCCCGACGCACCAATTTTCTCTCGCAACTCATTCAGCGATAGCGGTTCGGGTGCGCTAGCTAAACAGCAGACGATTTGACGTTCGAGATCGGAGAGGCGATCGAAATGCTCTTCGAGTAACTGGTTGATATCATCAAAATTGAGCGTTGCTGAAGACAGAAACTCCGACAAATTTCCCGCGAATAGATTCTGAATCTTCCACCAAACAAAGTTGAGCGTGAGCGGATTTCCTTGATAGAGTTCGATCAGTTTTTGCAGTTGAGCCGCCTCTGCAAATCCATCTGACAATTGAAAAATTTGCTTGGCCGTTTCAATATCTAAACCCGACAGCGATAGGGATTCGACCTTGAAACCTCGAGCCTGCAAAACCTTCAAATCTTTGGGTTGTTCGCGGCCGATCGCCACCAAGCAGCTTTTATGCGGTGCATCCGCGAGGCGTTTAAACAAAAATTCGTAGTCTTGACAATCGGGACGATAGGAACCGATTAACTCACCGCCGCGTAAAATTGCTTCTAGATCGTCGAGAATCAACAAGCAGCGATTGTTACTCAATTGGCGAATCAATCTCGCCAGTCCAATTTCCAAGCTCGCCAGTTCATCGGGGGCATCTTCACCCGCGCAAACTTGTAATAAATCGCACAACAGTTCGGTTAAAGAGGTAAATTGCTTCAAAGAGCGATAAATAATCGTCTCGAAGCGCTCTTGAATGCTTTTTGCCAGCGCGATCGTCAAAGCTGTTTTGCCAATTCCTCCCATTCCCGAAATGGCTACGAGGCGCGATTCGTTGTCCAGAATCCAATTTTTGAGATGAGTTAACTCAGTGTTACGTCCGTAAAACGCCGAGACATCTGGCGCTCCATCCCAGTCCACTTGATAGGGTTTAGAAGTTCCCGGTTCTCGATCGTCATTATCTCCCCATTCAACAATCTTCTCCCAGTCATCCACTCCCACAACATCGCAGATCGCCTGAAACGTTTCAGCTTGGATAGGAATTCCCCGCCAAAACCGTTTCAGGGTGGGAACGCTTGTCGCCGCCAGATCGCTCCAGGCGCGATCGTACTTGTTCCACCCCTTGCGCTTGCGAGCGCGATCGACGTTTCTCAGTCCTTCTTCGGAGGCTTTCAGACTCGCCATCAATGCTTCCCCAATCGATTGTCTCAATTATAGATCGGTTTTGGATCGGTGGTAAAAACGGCTGACCCCGACATCGATCCTCAAACTGACCCCTTTTTGGCGCAATTATTCCGATCTAAAAGCTCATTGATTGCGATCCAAATAGTGAGATTGATGTTGGAACAAAAGCGATCTCTGTTCTCCTTTTTAGACGGTGATGATGAAGGTACAAACAAAACAGATTTCGATCGGGAGAAATCAAAATGTTCTACCAACAACTCACCAACACTGTTCTCGCGACTATCCTCGGTATCAGCGCGATCGCCTTCCAAGCGGAAAACGCAGTTGCCGAACCCAACCTGGAAACTGCCAGCAATTGCGAAGTTTGCGCCGACTCCGACGGTAACTTCTGCTGCCCGCAGGTTCGCTAAGGAAATGGCAAAAAAATTCCCGAAATCAGTGCTAGCCTGAATTCGGGCGGACAATGATTAACTTGCAGACAGTATGCCTCAGAAGGCACGCCAGTGTCAACCTGATGGCGCGAATAGGAAGCCCGGTTTCTCCAAGAGACCGGGTTTTCTGCTGTTTTCTATACAGAACTGCTTCTAGAACGCTCGATCGCCTCAATGGGAACTCAGTACAGATTACACCTGCTCGATCGCCCCGACCACCTGCTCGATCGCTGTGGCTTGTTCCCGAGTCGATCGCGAAATTTGTTGGGAACTGACGCTGACCTCATCAATGGCTTGGCGCACTCCTTCTAAGGCGGCCACCGCTTCTTGGAGGCGATCGCGACTGGAGTCAGCCGATCGCGTTCCCGTTTCCACCGCCTTCGTCACCCCCTCGATGGCCGTTTGAATATCCGTTAGCAGTTCTGTAATCTTGCGGGCCGACTGGCCGCTGCGATCGGCCAGGGCGCGAATTTCGGCCGCCACCACCGAGAAGCCTTTTCCCCGTTCCCCGGCCCGCACCGCTTCCACTGCGGCGTTGAGGGCCAGCATATTCGTCTGTCCGGCCAGTTCCCCCACCAGTGCAGCCACGACTCCCACTTGGCGGGCGCTGTCCCCCAGTTGCCGAGAGCGATCGCCCAAGGCGTGGGTGCTCTCTTGCAAGGCTGCCATCTCCGCCAGGGCGCGATCGGTGGCCGTATTCCCTTGTTGGCTCAGTTGCAAGGCGCGATCGGCCCCATTCCCCGCCACGGCCGCTCCTTCGGCCACTTGTCGGGCCGACGATCGCAGTTCCTCGAGTTGGGTGAGGGCTTCTTGCAACAACTCCCGTCGATGGCGTTCTTCTTTTAAGGCGGCGGTGCGTTCGTGCAGCAGGGTTTCGTTCTCGCGCACTTGGTTTTCCAGGGCTTCGGTTTGCCCGGTCAGTTGCCGTACCAGAGGGCGCAGCAGCAACACGGCCCCGGCTGTCCCTAAGAGGCTCAACCCGGCGATCGCGGCCGCCATGCGCCACAGCAACGCATCGACGGAGGCGAACAGTTCTTGGCGATCCATTTTCACCGCGATCGCCCAGTTACTCTCGGCGATCGGACTGAAGGCGATGGCCGCTTCTCCGTCGCCAGTTTGCTGTCCCGCCTCTCCAGTGGCTCCTTTTTGCAACGCCGCAGCCAGTGCGGGAGACAGGGTTTCAGCGCCATCGCGCAACGGAAAAAAGGCCTCGGCCGCCCCCAACTGTGCCGTCCCCAGTACCGTTTCCCCCGTCTGTCCCAGTCCGGTATAGTCGGTGATAATGCGCTCCAAGTCGGCAATATCGAACAAAACGATATCCGTACCGACGCGATTGTTACTATTGGGATCGACAATGGGCGCACCGACGACCAGATAGGTGTCGCCATCGATCTCGACGGGGTTGCTGACTCGGGCCTCGGCTTCTCCCGGTGGCGGTAGCAGCCACAGCCCCTCGGGGATGGTACGGCCGAAACTGGCCGCTAGGCGACCTTGGCGATCGAGGCGGGAAATACCAACGACGGCGGGCGATTGGGCGATCGCGTCTCTTAACATGGGGGCCGTGGCCGTCACGTACTCTTGGCGATCGCTGTCCCCTTGATTGTAAGCCGCTAAAAGACTGCGAGCCCGCGTTCGACTGGCAATTTGCAACGCCACATCTTTAATACGGGCTAAAAATTCCTCGACTGTTAAAGTGCGGGTGCGGGCCGCAAAATCGAGATTGCGTTCTTCGGCTTCTTTGAGGCGTTGGTACAAGGGGACAATACTGGCAACAGCGACAATGGCGCTGATGGCAAAAATGCCCGCAGCCGCACCCAAAACGATGAAACGTTGCAAGCGTCGCGCTCGGGACGTACCGGACGTGCTAGGCTGAGAAGACGGAAAAGGAACCATAAAAAACACAGAAGGAGGCACAATGGATCGATCGAAGTTTATCGCAATCGTCACGGGCGCGATTTCGATCGCGATCGCGATCGCCTATTTACTATTAGTACAGTTTCTCGACTTTCGCGGCCCTATGCTTCCCGCTCCTACAGAGGTTGGCGGGATGCTTCCCCTGGTGACAAATGCTCGCACGTCTCATTCAGGGTTTGCAACTCAATCCCCCATTTTTGAATTTTTAATTTTGCGGAAAGTCGGGGGTGTAGATTTTCTTCCCCCCGAACTTTCCAAGACGAATTTTGAATTGGAGCGCAGCGACCTATGCGCTTAGCTCCATTATACCGACAAGACCGCGATCGGGCTGCCCGCGAAGGGGAAGAACGCGGACTTCAACAAGGGAAAGAAGCGATCGCCTTAAATATGCTGCGCGTGGGAATGGATATCGAACAGATTGCCAACCTCACCCAACTACCGTTAGAGCGAGTTCGGGAATTGCAGCAGCAAAACAACGAGAATGGCAATTCCTCTCAATAGTACCTCGGTTGCCATCGAACTAAACAAATCGAGTATATTTGATGGAGATTTTATCAATTTCAGTTGATTTGTTCGAGCCAAAAAAACGATTCGATCTGTAATCATGTGCGCTCGAACTGGGTAGAATAGGGGCAGCTTTCTGACGCGAGTGAGGACATGAGGCCCCTATCAACCTGTATGGCGATCGCTTTGGGTTTAGGATTGCTATCGTGCGGCAATTCTACTACCGAAGAAAAACTCGTTCTGACTGGATCCAGTACCGTCGCTCCCCTAGTTTCAGAAATTGGTAAGCGGTTTGAGGAAGATCGTGCCAACGTGCGCGTTGACGTACAAACAGGAGGATCCTCGCGGGGAATTACTGACGCGCGAGACGGTATTGCTGACTTAGGCATGGCATCGCGATCGCTAACTTCAGAAGAGTCGGATCTGCAAACCTTTACCATTGCTTTCGATGGCATTGGCATCGTCCTTCACCAAGACAATCTTATCTCATCTCTGACCAAAAGTCAAATTTTAGAGATTTACACTGGAGACATTGACAACTGGCAAGAAGTCGGTGGCAACAACGCGGAAATTACCGTCATCAACAAAGCGGAAGGCCGGGGAACTCTAGAAGTCTTTCTCGACTATTTACAAATTGAAAATAGCGCCATTCGTGCTGATAGTATTGTCGGCGATAACCAACAAGGAATCAAGACAGTGGCGGGAAATCCTAACGCGATCGGCTACGTTTCCATTGGTGCGGCGCAAGAAAGCATCGACGCAGGCGTTCCCGTTCGACTCGCCGCCATTGATGGCATTGAAGCGACGCTAGAAAACGTCCAAGCCGAACGCTATCCCCTCTACCGTCCGCTCAATTTAGTCTCTAAAGATACGCCAGAAGGACTGACAAAAACCTTTATCGAATTTGCCCGATCGCCTGAAGTTCGCGACATTATTGAGGAGCAAAATTTTGTCCCCTTTTCTCCGTGATACTCTGTTAGTTGTCACGCTGCGTAGCTTCGCGATTCTCTGCGGCGCGATCGTCTTGCCGATCGTCGGCTTTTTGTTCTTAGAAGCCTATCCCGCCATCGAGAAAATTGGCTGGGTTTCTTTCTGGCGCGATCGCAGTTGGAACCCCACAGAAGGCGCGTATAACCTCATGCCAATGCTGTGGGGATCGCTGTTTGTCACCGCCGGATCGGTACTCGTCGCGATTCCCTTGGGCATCGGCTCGGCATTATTCAGTCAATACTACGCTCCACCTATTCTAGCACGACTCTATCGACGATTGCTAGAAATTTTAGCAGGCATTCCTTCGGTGATTTACGGGTTGTGGGGGTTAGTGGTGCTAGTGCCTTTAATTTGGCAAATCGAACCGCCGGGAACCAGTTTGTTAGCCGGGATCGTTATTTTAACCTTAATGATTTTACCGACGATCGCCCTCAGTGCCGATGCCAGTTTTTCTAAGGTTCCATTTGCCTATTGGCAAGCAACAACGGCGCTGGCTGTTACGCGCTGGTCTGCCATTTGGCACGTCGCTTTTCCCGTCGCCAAATCAGGGATTTTTGCAGGTATTCTCTTAGCCATTGGTCGCGCGATCGGCGAAACGATCGCGGTTCTCATGGTTTGCGGTAATGTTGTTGAAGTTCCCAATAGTTTGTTCGATCCCATGCGAACTCTAACGGCAAATATTGCTTTAGAAATGGCTTACGCGAGCGAGTACCACCGTTCGGCATTGTTTGTCAGTGGGTTGTTATTGATGGCAGCGATCGCGCTGCTTATCTTTTTAGCAGAAATCGTCAATCGCAGGGGAATATATGAATAATTTATCCTCACCGCGATCGCCGTCTCTAGAGACAATTGTTACGATTCTTGTCTGGGCGATCGCCATTGGTGTTAGCCTCATTTTCGCCTGGATCGTTGGTGATATTGCTTGGCGCGGCATTGGCGAATTATCTTGGCAGTTCCTCATCAATTATCCAGAAAATGCCGGACGGGAAGGGCGAATTGCCCCAATTTTAGTTTCCACTGCTCTCATTTTAGCCGTTTGCATGGTCGTTGCATTTCCTTTAGGCATCGGAACTGCTTTATGGCTGTCAGAATTGACCGCATCCGCAAGCAAACTCGGGCGACTTGTGGGACGCAGTTTAGATATTTTAGCCGGGGTTCCCTCAATTGTCTTCGGACTGTTTGGAAATGCCTTTTTCGCGAAAACATTAGGCTTAGGATTTTCGATTCTTTCCGGTGGCTTAACCTTAGCTTGTATGGTCTTGCCGATTTTAATTCGATCCACAGAAGCCGGTTTGCGATCGGTTCCCTTAGACTATCGTTTGGCAGCCGCAGCCCTAGGCTATTCGCGGACGACAACTCTATTTCAACTGCTGTTACCCTCGTCAGCACCCAGTTTGTTAGCAGGTTTTGCCTTGGGTCTCGGTCGGGCAATTGGCGAAACGGCTGCCCTCATTTTCACCAGTGGCTATGTCGATCGAATGCCACGATCGCTATTTGATTCCGGGCGATCGCTGTCCGTTCATATCTACGATTTAGCCACGAACGTAGCAGGAGGTGATGCTAAAGCCTACACCTCGGCTTTGGTGTTACTGATGTTAGTTGTATTCCTCGATTTGGGGGCAATATTAATCCTCCGAAAATGGCTGCAAGGAGAAACGTAACGAGAATGGATTCTATGCAATCAAATTTACCGACAATTGAAACCCAAAACCTCAGTTTGTTCTACGATCGCACTTTGGCATTTACAGATGTCAGCTTACCCATTCCGGCGGGGTGCATCACTGCTTTAGTCGGCCCCTCTGGCTGCGGAAAATCGAGCTTTTTAAGCTGCTTGAACCGCCTTAGCGATATCGTTCCTAAAACGCGAGTGACGGGTCAAGTTTATATTGACGAAACCGATATTTTCGATGCGGCGATCGACCTCATTGCGCTGCGTCGTCGCGTGGGAACCATTTTTCAGAAACCGACTCCCTTTCCGTTTTCAATTTGGAAAAATCTGGCCTTTCCTTTGCGAGAACATGGAGTTAAGAATCGCGATCGCATTGATGCGGCGATCGAAACCACGCTAAAAGATGTAGGATTGTGGCAAGAAGTCAGCGATCGCCTGCATCGTTCGGCCCTATCTCTATCCGGGGGACAGCAACAGCGCTTGTGCATTGCTAGGGCATTAGTTCTACAACCGCAAGCCTTATTGTTAGACGAACCTTGTAGCGCCCTAGACCCCATTTCGAGCGGTGTTGTTGAAGATCTCATTGCCAGTTTGCGCGGACGTTATACTATTGTCATTGTCACCCACAACCTCGCTCAAGCCCGGCGCATTGCCGATTTTGTCGCCTTGTTTTGGGTGCGAGATGGGGCAGGTCGTCTCGTGGAATACGGTCGGATGCAAGACATTTTTGAAAACCCGCAAGATGAGTTGACAAAATCTTACATTAATGGTATAAGGGGATAAAGGTGCGAGGTATGAGGAAGTAGGTATTAGGGATTAGGTTTTAGGTATTAGGGAGGGTAGAGGATTTAACTCGACACTGGACACCGATCCCCTCCTTCTCCTTGTCCCCTTGTCCCCCCTCCCCGAAAACTGGTCACTGGTAACTGAACACTGGTCACTGATTCCCCCCAAACCCCTAAACCCCTTAAACCCCGAATTCCCCTTCTAAGCGTCGCGTTTCATAAACTCAATTCGCGGTAACAACGGATCGCCGACCAAACCAATCCCCGAATATCCCCAGCGCTGTAAAATGGGACTGAGTTGGGAACTGGGAATCGATTCCACTTGCAGTCGATCTTTGAGATCGCTAGCATATTTGTTGAGATAGCTGAGAGCATCAAAATCTTCCTTAAATAATAACAGATAGCGATCGCTACCGTCAGGATCGGGAATGGCAGCCAAATACTTGCCATCGACGCGCGATCGAATGATATAGTACACTTGTGAAAACATAACTTTGGTACGATCTGAAACTCCAACTTAACGGCGATCGCTCAATTGAATCCGAGGATCGGCAAACTTTAACAGCAAATCCGCCAGTAAATTACCGATAATTAGCATTACTGCCCCCATCATCAGACTTGCCATCACCAGATACAAATCTTGTGATTGTACCGCCTGCAAAATCAACCGCCCCAAGCCGGGCCAGTTAAAGAAATATTCGGCAATAAACGAACCGCTTAACAACGTTGCAAACTCGAATCCTAATAAAGTAATGAGTGGGTTAATCGCATTACGCAACGCATGAACGTAAATCACCCGATCTTCAGGCAATCCTTTAGCGCGAGCCGTGCGAATATAGTCTTGGCGCAGTACGTCGAGTAACTGTCCTCGCGTCAGCCGTTGCAACCCGGCAAACCCCGTAATACTGAGGGCTAAAGTGGGTAAAATGGCGTGCCACGCCACATCGAGAAACTTGCCAATGGGGGAGAGATCGGCATGATAAACGCTCGTCATTCCACCAATTGGCAGCAACGGCGACAAGCGTTGGGCCAGAAATAGTAATAGTAAAGCGGTGACGAAACTGGGCACCCCTTGACCGAGATAACTGAGAATTCGCAAACTACGATCGACCCGAGTGCCTTGACGAACGGCCGCGATCGTCCCTAATGGAATCGCGATCGCCCAGTTAAAAACTAAAGAAAAAATTGCCAACAACAACGTCGCCCCCATGCGTTCGGCCAGCAGATCCGTCACCTCTTTTTGGTAAACAAAACTGCGCCCAAAATTTGCCCGCGTGACGATTTGGGTCAACCAACGTAAATATTGTTCGACCGGCGAGCGATCGAGACCGAACTGTTCCGAGAGTTGCTCGAGGGTATCTTCAGAAATGGTTGGATTTTGCGAGAGAACGTCTAAATAGTTACCCGGTGCCAGTTGGACGACAGCAAAACATAATGCTGAAGCCAACAGCAGCGTAATCGCCGCCTGTCCCAACCGCTTGATAATGTAAGCGAAGGTATCGTTGGCAAACCAATTGGCTACCGTTTTAACGTTCCAAGTTTTAGTCTGTTGTTCGGCCATCAGTTATTTAAAAACGGGGAGAAACTGTAGGGGTCAACGGCGTTGACCCGATTCTCGAACGCAATTGATGCGTGCTTGTTGGGTTTCATTTTTCAACCCAACCTACACCTATGAGCTTACATTTAATACTCGATCAGCGACACAATTGGCGCATCCGGTAACTTCGATCGCCCCTTGAGTCCGCTTAGCTCTACGATAAACCCAAACCCGGCCAGTTCGCCGCCTCCTTTTTGAATCAAATCCGCCGTCGCCTTCGCCGTGCCCCCCGTGGCCAGCAAATCGTCTACAATCAAAACGCGATCGCCCGGTTGCAGCGCGTCCTCGTGCATTTCCAGGCGATCGGTGCCGTATTCGAGATCGTACTCTACCGCGTGTACCGCCGCCGGGAGTTTTCCCGCCTTGCGAACCGGAACGAACCCGGTTTTCAACAAGTACGCCACCGACACGCCAAAAATAAACCCGCGCGACTCGATCCCCACCACGCGATCGACATTCAGTTCGCCGCAGCGTCGCGCCAGTTCTTCGAGGGTGTAGCGCAACCCCTCGGGATCCGCCAGAAGAGGGGTAATATCGCGAAACAAGATCCCCGGTTTGGGAAAGTCGGGAATGTCACGGATGAAAGATTTGAGATCCATCAGTCTTCGTTGTTCAGCACAGAGGTTTGGGATTCACCCTAGTTTATAATAGATCGGTCGGCCCGGCTAGAACTTCTCGCCACCCAAACTGCCACATGGTCAGAAATGGAGTCGTCGAGATTGCCGACGGACAAAGAGGTATATTGTTTCTTAGTGGTGAGTTTAAGTTCTATTCCATGCTACAAACCTACCTACAGCCCTGCGAATTATGATTGACTTAGAAACTGCAAAAAAGCTCGCAGTGGAGTTTCTCCAGTCCAAGAATTGCAGATCGAATGACGACCATCTGGTTATTTTGGAAGAACACACCGTAGAAAAAGAATATGGCTGGATATTCTTCTATGACTGGAAGTATTGGCTAGAAACTCGAGACTATCGATATAAAGCTCTTGGCAATGTCCCGATTGTTGTTGAAAAATATGATGGCAGTATCCATAGCTTAAAAATTTTGCATTCTTCCATGCAAGAAAACATTAAAGAATATGAGGCGATGAGAGGAAAGCCAGATTACGATCCTCTATATTTTTTTCTGCGGGCTTATATGTCCGATACTGATATTGGAGGATTTTCAACCTCGAAAGATGCCATTATATATTATTTAAGTTATGCTAAGCAAAGTGATGTCTGTGAAGTTCTAAATTTGGGCAGACTTTGCTTACAAGAGAAGTCTTTTCCGTGGATGAAAATTGGCAATTTGACTCAACGTTCCTTTCAAAATCCTGATACGGCTCGGAAATGGCTGGCTGAACTGATTCAAATTTTAGAACTAGAATTGGGATCGATCCCATTAACTGGCACACTAGCTAAGGTACGTAATCAGTCAACCCAGTAACGCTAAACGGCAAGTTAGTTAAGACAAGTCCGCGTTCTCAGGTTTGTCGCGATCGCGGCTTACAAAGACGGTGGCTTTTCTAAACCGTGAGCCGCCATTAACTCCGCATCGCCCATGATTTTAGCCGGATCGCCATCCGCGACAATGCGACCGTCATCGACAAGAATAACGCGATCGCACGCTTCGAGTAAAAATTCTAAATCGTGGGAAGCCACCAACAAGGTTTCGTGGGACGATTGTAAAAATTCAATCAATCGTCGCCGCGATCGCAAATCCAAATTCGCCGTCGGTTCGTCGTACACCACTAACTTCGGCTGCATGGATAGAATACTCGCGATCGCCGCCATGCGCTTTTGTCCCCCCGATAAATGATGGGGCGCACAGTGGGCCAAATCTGCTACCCCCGCCACTTCCAACGCCGCCCGCGTCCGCCGTTCCACCTCCGCTTCCGACAGCCCCAAATTTTGCGGCCCGAAGGCTACATCATCCCATACCGAAGCCGAAAACAATTGGTCGTCCGGGTTTTGAAAAACTAACCCCACCTCGGGACGAAATCGACCCGCCGCCACCGGGCGATCGAACAGTAAAATTTGCCCCGCTTGCGGTCGCAACACCCCGCACAGTGCCAAAAATAACGTCGTTTTTCCGGCCCCATTCGGGCCGATGGATCCGACTCGTTCCCCGACGCGCACCTGCAAATTGGTATCGCGCAAAACATCGGGGCCGTCGGGATAGGACACCCACAACCCTCGAACGCTCACCGCCACAGCGTCGTTGCTGCCATCGCACCCCATCGTCCAATCTCCGCATTTTCCCTAGCTTGAAAGCGATCGCGATCGCGAGTATAATAAATGAGACGAGATAAACGACTTCAACAAACGATCGCGAAAGCAGCCGATCGCACTATCGTATACTATCTTAATATTATTCTGGCTTCACATCGCATACGATCGGAGGGCGACAGCATCAGGGGGCATATCGAGATCTTCCCAAACCCACATAATCCTACCTATGGGGTCTGGCTCTACCCAAACACATCTAAAAGATTATGAGGACAACATCTACCCAAGATCTGAAAACCGAAACCCTACAATTGCTGTACGCTTACCAGCACTCTCCCTCGACCGAAGTTCGCAATCGGCTCGTGCAGATGAATATCGGCTTGGCCCGGCGGGAAGTCTATCGCTGGCTCGGCCAGTGCGGCGAAACCTACGACGACCTGCTGCAAGTGGCCTGTTTGGGTTTAATTCGGGCGATCGAGCGCTTCGATCTCTCTAAAGGTCATGCCTTCAGTTCTTTCGCCGTTCCCTACATTCGCGGCGAGATCCAGCACTACCTCAGAGATAAGAGCCCCTCGGTACGCATCCCCCGCCAGTGGCTCGAATTGCAGCGTCAAGCGACTCGCACCACCCAAAGCCTGCACGCGCAACTGGGACGCAAACCCACCGAAGCCGAACTGGCTGCCGAATTAGGCATTTCCACTGAAGAACTCGGCGAGGTCAAACTAGCTTCGCGCAACCGTTCCCCCTTGAGTTTGGATGCCCCAGTCGGCGACGAAGACGACGGATCCATGTCCTTGGGGGCTATGCTCCCCGATCGCAAGTATCGCAGTTTCCAACTGGCCGAAGAAGATCGCATCCGCTTGCAGCAAGCCCTAGGACGCTTAGAAGACGGGACTCGCAACGTCCTCGAGTTCGTGTTCTTGCAAGATCTCACCCAAAAAGAAACCGCCGAACGCATGGGAATCAGCGCGGTTACGGTCTCGCGACGGGTGAAGCGCGGTTTGAAATCGTTACAGCAGTTTCTAGGCGGGAGCGAGGAGGCCTAGTGGTTGGGGAATTAGGGGTTTGGGGAGTTGGGGAATTAGGGGTTTAGGGGTTTGGGGGGATTGGTGTTAGGTTTTAGTGTCCACTTAAATCCTCTACCCTCCCTAAAACCTAATACCTAAAACCTAATACCTAATACCTCACCCCTCGCACCTCTATTGTAAAATCGTGTGATGCCACCACAGCCAAAAGGGAAGAGTGAGGAGCAACCCGATGGATCCGATCGCCAAGGCAGAGGCCGTCAGATCGCGATCGAGGTTGTAGGTTTCGGCTAAAATTAAGGTTCCGAAGGCCGGCGGCATAGCACTTTGTAACTGCATGACTAACAACGGTGCGCCGTGCAAACCTAACCCGGCGAGAATGCTGCCCCAGACGAGGGGAACCAAGACCATTTTAATGCCAACCGCAGGCAGCGATCGACCGAAATTGTGCCAAGATGAGAGTTGCCCTAGGCGCATTCCAATCAACAACAGCGATAGGGTGACAGCCATCCAAGCCCAGCCCTGTAGCAAGCGTTCTCCAAACTCGGGTAAAGGCACTTGTCGGAACAGCACCCCCACCGGAACTGCCCATAATGTCGGGTTGCGAGTTAAGGTTTTAAGCGGCGACACCTTGGGGCGATCGTCCCCACCGTAGCGCGAAGCCAGCACCGATCCCAGTCCGTAAGACCCAAATACCGTGCCAAACATATCGTAAAATAGCGCCCAAGCGAAATAGGACTCCCCCACCAACGCCAGGGCCACGGGATAGCCGAGATAGCCCGTATTGCCGACCATGGACGATAGCATAAAGCTACCGCGAGCGGAGGAATGCCACTGCTGTCGCGATTTTAGCCAGGTTCGCGCCAATAGCAAGCCAGAACCGATCGCGGCCCAGGCGACGGCCGGGGCCAGCCAAATTCCCCCGGATAGGTCGGCGCGGCGCAAAAAGGATAGGATCCCGATAGGAACGCCGATCCAGAATAAGAACTGACCCAAGCGTACTGGGGCCGAGGGGGGGAGGAGGCGACCCAACAGCCAACCGACGGCGGCCGTGCCGATTAAAAAGAGGTACAGTGGCAGTAGTTGGTGAGCCAGTTCGTCAAACATCGGCGATCGCGCTGTTGAAGTCGTCAGTCTCAATCTACAATTTTTAATGATGCCGCAGTTGCTTGTCGGGCGACTGTCTAGCCGGAGAATTGTTTTGGAACCCGCACATTCGTCTCAAACGCGATCGAGAACCCCAAATACCCTAACTGACGATATTCCCGAGGCGGTGCGCGACGCACCGCCTGACGCTGAAGCCCAGGGAACGGCGGCCAGGAAATGGGCCGGGTGGATCGGCGGCGCGGCCGGGTTGGTGGCGGCGGCGACGGCGGTGACGTTGTTGGTATTGTGGCAAACCCGACCCCTCCCCGAGACGGAGGGGGTGTCTCCGGTCGAAACCTCGGACGTGGAGGTGGAAGAACCGGAAGCAGTCCCCGAGGAAACCGAGGAAAACGCGATCGCCACCGAGGATCTATTGGGACATTTACCCTACGAAGAAGCGCCGCCAGAAGACCTCGAACCCGTTAGCGTCGATGGTGTCATTCAGTTGCGTCGCAATGCGGCCGATGCCTATTTGGATATGGAAGCCGATGCCCGCGCCGATGGCATTTATTTGGTTCCGCTTTCGGGATTTCGCAGCGTAGACGATCAAGAATACTTGTTTTTTGATATTAAAGCTCAACGGGGCGAAGGCGCAAGCGAGCGAGCCGAGGTCAGCGCTCCTCCAGGCTACAGCGAACATCATACCGGGTATGCGGTGGATATTGGCGATGCGGACGTTCCGGCGACGTATTTGAGTACGGATTTTGAAAATACGGCGGCGTTTCGTTGGTTAGAAGAAAACGCCCCCTATTACAGTTTCGAGCTTTCGTTTCCCGAAGGCAATCCCCAAGGCATCGCTTACGAACCTTGGCACTGGCGCTACGTGGGCGATCGCCACAGTTTGGAAACGTTTTATAAGGCGCGATCGCTCGAGTAGAAGCAGAACGAAGCAACCGCCTACTGTATTCTGGCATATTGATATCGTAACGCATACCAACGGCCCCGTAGGGTGTGTTACGTGGCCAGAAAATGCGATCGGTTGTCAGATCGATGGTATTTTCGCGTAACGCACCATCTTCGACAGGGAAACGGTAAAATTGGTAACAGCGCCCCATCGCGCCCATGGTGTTAAATCCCGAGAGGGGGAGTTTATGAACAATTTCACCACCGACACCGATCGCGTCTCCGAGAAGGTGGAAGTCTCCGTTCACCTAGATTCGGAACTGGTCGATCGCATCCAACATCTCACCAACGATCCGAGTAAAGTGATCGAAACGGCCATTCGTCAATGGTTGCGCGGCGAATTGCGCGACGATCGCGAGCTCAGCCGCCGCCTAGAGCGCAACCCTCCGGTTCCCCCGCGTGGCGAGTGGAACGACTAAGACGATCGCGCCGACATCCAACCGTTGGCACGGATAGACTTCATGACCGATTTGGCTGACTTTCAGGGTACAGCAATGGCTCCCGCCGCGAGCGATCGCACTGGAGAACCCAACTCGAGCGACTTTTGGCGATCGCTCGCCGCCGAAATGGCCTTCGTTGCTGACGAAGCCGGGATCTGCTGTGCTTTTCACTGGCAACCGACGGACGGGAACGACTCCAATGTGGTTTCTCCCGTCGGTCGTCCTTTGGTTGAGGCCATCGCACCTGCCGACCCGGAAGCCTTTACAAGTATCATCGAAACGGCCATCCGCGATCGCCGTTCCGAGTGCATCGAAGGTGAGTTTTTTTGGGGTGGACGATCGCGCTCTATTTCTTGGTCGATCGCGCCGCTACCCGAGGGCGACACCGTGCGGGTTTTAGCCATCGGACGGCAGCAGTCTGCGGGCGATCGCACCCTCTGTATCGATACTCCCGTTACCACTCGCGCCCCTTCAAGTCTAGCGGCCGGCATGGCCAACGGCCACCGCCTGCTATCGCGGATCGCTCACCCGAAACTGCTGATCCAACTGGCACGAGAAATTCGCCATACTCTCAATTTAGAGACCATTTGGCAGCAAACGGCCAAAGGACTGGGATCGGCATTAGAAGCGAGTCGCTGTTGGGTGGGGCCGTACCAGCCAGGAGACAGTACCGTAAAAGTGGCGGCCGAATACCGGGCCGACGATCGCCCGCCTTTACTGGCAACCCGCGTTTCCCTCGAAGACTATACCGACTTGCGATCGGCCTTGGAAACCTTCGAGCCCCTGGCCTGCGAGTCGGCTGGCGAGGGACAACCGGAAGGAGAAGCGGCCCTGATCGTACCGACGGGGTATCAAGGTCGGGTCAACGGCGCGATCGTCTTGTGGGATGACGCACCGCGCCAGTGGAGTACCACCGAACGGGAAGTTATCTGGGAAATTGCCGACCAAGTGGGGACGGCGGTTGCCCACGCCACCCTGTACGAAGAATTAGAACGAGCCCGCCAAGCAGCAGAAGAAGCCTCTCGCCTCAAAAGCGACTTTTTAGCCAATACTTCCCACGAACTGCGGACTCCCTTAAACGGGACGATCGGCTTTTTGAAATTGGTACTCGACGGCATGGCCGACGACCCGGAAGAGCAAGAAGAATTTGTCCGCGAAGCCCATCGATCGGCGATTCACTTGTTAAGTATCATTAACGATATTCTCGATATTGCTAAAATCGAGGCCGGGAAAATGGAGATCGACCTCGAACCGGTCAGCCTCACGGAACTGTTCGATCGCGTTAAAGATTTTACCGAGTTTCAAGCTCAAGAGAAAAACTTATATTTCCAAGTGCAACTGCCCGATACGGAAGATGAGATTACCTTATTTAGCAACTACCAACGTTTGCTACAAGTGATGCTCAACCTGACGGGAAATGCGATTAAATTCACTCACGAAGGGGGTGTCACCATTAGCGCCGAAGTGATGCTGCAAAAAGTTCGCTTGCGCGATCGCGAGTTTCCCGGTTACGTGAAAATTCTCGTCGCCGATACGGGTATTGGCGTATCTCTCGACCAACAAAACAAACTGTTTCAATCCTTTTCGCAAGTGGACGGATCGCGGACTCGTCAGTACGGCGGGACGGGTTTGGGTCTAGCGATCTCGCAAAAACTGGTCGAAGCCATGGGCGGTATTGTTAACTTTTATAGCATGGGGGAAGGCTTGGGATCGACGGTAACGTTCACCGTTCCCTTGTTCCAAGAACCCGTCATGGTGTCGAGTCAGTCCATTGACGAAATCGATGCCATGGATTTGTTGATTTGAGGGGCCGTTGTCCTAGATAATGGTAGGGTCGCTTCTCCCCGTGCAATCGTGAAAGCCATTACCCTCCTAGGATCGACTGGATCCATCGGCACGCAAACCCTCGATATTGTGGCCACAAATCCCGATAAATTTCGCTTAGTGGGGATCGCGACTCGCCGCAACGTGGAACTGTTGGCGCAGCAGGTTCGCACCTTCAAACCGGAAATTGTGGCGATCTGCGACGACAGCAAGGTAGAGGAATTGAAACGCGCGATCGCCGATGTCGATCCCCAACCCATTATCGTCGCGGGGGAAGACGGCGTAACAGAAGTGGCCGCTTACGGCGATGCCGAAGCAGTGGTCACAGGAATCGTTGGTTGTGCGGGTTTAATGCCGACGATCGCGGCCATCAAAGCAGGCAAAGACATTGCTTTAGCCAATAAAGAGACTTTAATCGCTGGCGGGCCAGTTGTCAACCCCCTCATTGCCGAATATGGAGTCAAACTCACCCCGGCCGACTCGGAACATTCTGCGATTTTTCAATGCTTGCAAGGGGTTCCCGATGGCAGTTTGAAGCGCATTATCTTAACTGCTTCCGGGGGAGCATTTCGCGACTGGCCGGTAGAAAAACTCTCTGAAGTGACGGTTGCTGATGCCATCACCCATCCTAACTGGTCGATGGGTAAAAAAATCACTGTCGATTCGGCAACTTTGATGAATAAAGGGTTAGAAGTGATTGAGGCTCATTATTTATTTGATGTAGACTACGACAGCATCGATATTGTCGTCCATCCTCAAAGTATTATTCATTCAGCGATCGAGCTTCAAGATACCTCTGTTTTGGCACAATTGGGATGGCCCGATATGCGTTTGCCCTTATTATACGCCCTGTCCTGGCCCGATCGCATTGCCACAGAGTGGGAACCGTTTGATTTTCTCAAAGCAGGCGATCTCACCTTCCGGGAACCCGATCGCCGCAAGTATCCTTGTATGGATTTGGCATACGCCGCCGGCCGGGCCGGGGGGTCGATGACGGCGGTTTTAAATGCAGCCAACGAACAAGCGGTAGAACTCTTTTTAGATGAGAAAGTGTCCTTTTTAGACATTCCTAAGCTGATCGAGAAGGCTTGCGATCGTCACGAAAAAGATAACTCGTCCCATCCCAGTTTAGAGGATATTGTCGCTGCCGACAATTGGTCGCGGCAAGTGGTGCTAGAAGAGAGCCAGTCGCTACGCTCCAATTCAGAATTCAAAATTCAAAATTCAAAATTAAAGACCTCTGCCTAAATGTTATCGTGTCTGGCGTTAACGTCAGGCACGATACCCTCCCTCTCCGGGCCTCCCTAGAGCCAGGGAACGAGGGACGGAAGGGGGATCTCGTATCCATTTTGAATGATACCTGAATGCTTACAGCAAAATAGCTTTAAAATCATCGCGATGTCCACTCGTCGATCATTTTGATTGTCGTTTTCTCTGCTAAACCTTTGATGCGACTGACCAAATCTTTGAAGTCCTTAAACTCTGAGAAGTCTTGACGATCTCGCTCGCTTAAAATATTCGCCAGTACCGTCTTATTGACCGAACTCATCGATTCTAATTTTAACATTAGATCGGTTTTACTGCTATTATTGAGTGCTTCTAACAAGGGATGGGGTTTGGGAATCCGATCCTCCAAATCGCCAACCCTGACTTGTAGGTTGTTGATTGAAGTTTCCATAGTACGCTTGTAATCTTCCCGCATCTGTTGAGACTGAGCTTGGATTTGAGTTTCGAGATTTTTGAACATTTGTGCTAAAGTCGGGGAAACCGAAGGAATGCGATCGCCCTCGGTAACAGGTCGATCGCTTGCACTCGCTTCCTTATCCTTAAAGACCTCGATCTGCTCGGTTAAAACTTCTTCGCTAACCGCATCTTCGCTCGCCGGATCGATAGAAAATACCCCTATCATTTCCCCTTTACGCGGATCGATTTCCCGAGCCTTGACAGCCGCGTAATACTCAAAATGTCCAGAAACGACCTCAAAGGAGTTCAAATCAATTTTGCGAACAACAGGCGGCGTAATAGAACCACCAGCTTTTAGGATTAATTGAGCAGCACGCTCTAGCCGATCTTCCGAAAAGCTAGAACGCGGTACGGAAGATGAAATTTTTTTGACCGCCACTAGCTTAGGAAACAGCTTTGCCATAGTTACACCTCAATTTTTCGTAAAACTTCATTGGCAAGATTTTCAAACTCTTCAGCAGCCATAGAATCTGGACTGTAGTCCATGACAGACTGAGGAGATGCAATTTCCATGTCTCCGACAGTCGTTGTTTTTTCCGAGCATTTTGCGAGATCGTCTCGTTCGTAAATAACTGTATCCATCATCTCGAGATCGTAACGCTTCGGAATCGCCGCCAGACGTTTGGGTAAGGTGTACTGAACAAATTTACTATTTGGAGAAATTTTAGAAGCGAGAACGCCAATGATTTTGACGGGGGGTTTTTGTATTTGTTTGCGGAACGCATCGATGGTTTTAATGAACTCTTTAACATTTAAAAGTCCTTGATTGGCAAAAGGCTTGAGATCGGATGGAATAATGAGATAATCAGTGGCAATGATGGCAATCCGAGCATATAAATTTAATGCAGGTGGCGTGTCGATTAAAACAACATCGTACCGATCTTGGATTTCATCTAGTTTTTGAATCAAAATCATACGACTAAAATCAATTTGATTTAAGTCAACTTCGTTTTTCATTAAATCGATATGAGCGGGGACGACATCAATTTCCGGATCGCAAAATTGAGACGTTCTGGCAACTTCGGACAGAGGATAGAATTCCTCAGAACTTAAAACTTGTAAAATATTGTTATCTTTAATGTCATCAAACCGTTCGTCGTCGAATTTAACCAACCCGGTGGCAAATGTGGTGTTTGCTTGACTATCGAGATCGATAACAAGAACTCGCTTCTGCTTTTTACGGAGGGCCGCAGCCAAATTAATGACCGTTGTGGTCTTGCCAACGCCGCCTTTGTTATGGTAAACAGCGATAACTTTCATGGAGTTGCTCCGTTGTCGTTCTGTCGTTGGGGGGTCGATCGCGGTTTGAGGTGGAGACGATCGCCCCATCAACCGCTCCTTGCCGATTATACCGCGAATGCGATCGAGATGGTCGGCAATTTGCTCCCCCGCACAGCTAAAAATCGGATGCAACTCCCCCTCTCGATAGCGATAGATCCGCAATTCTCGCGCGTTAGTGAGTACGCCGTAACCCGCCTCAATACTTTCGATATATCGCCGCAGTTTCCGGCGGTGGCGATCTAAATTTTCTTTGGGATGTTTGGCTTCGATGACAATTTTTAATGGCGCGATCGCGTCTACAACTAAAGACGGCGACATCAAAAAATCGAGCCGAAATCGCGCGATCGTCACCTGTTGGTGCCAATCTCTGGCAGTATATCCCAACTGCGGTAAAAGATATTGGACGATGAGCTTGCTTTCGACTTCAGCTTCGTTGCGGCAAATTTCGGGGTCGAAATTCAACAGTACGCCTCCACCAACAGCCTGCAACTCTCAGCTTACCACCTCGGACGGAGCGGCGATCGTCCCGGTGCGATCGCGGATGACAGGCGCTCGCAAATCTGTTAACATTACTTCATATTCTCAAAAAAACGCCAACCCCCAGGAGGCGAAGGTGAATCTTTACGCGAGTCTCGAACCGAACCTGCGACGCAACTTAGGGATTTTGTTCGTCGCCGGACTGGTTTTTTGGTCGAGTACCACAGCCATGCTTCCCACCATCCCACTTTACGTGCAATTTTTGGGAGGAAACGATCGCCAAGTTGGTTTTGTAATGGGAGCGTTTGCCATCGGTTTGTTGCTCTCTCGCCGCCAATTAGGAGGACTTGCCGATCGCCACAGTCGCAAAATTGTCTTGCTGGTCGGCACGTTTGTGGCGACCATTGCCCCGTTAGGTTATCTCCTCGCTGATTCGATTCCGTTTCTGTTTGGAATTCGCATCTTTCACGGTGTCAGCATTGCCGCTTTTACCACTGCTTATAGCGCCTTGGTGGCCGATTTAGCACCACCACAACATCGCGGCCAACTCATCGGCCACATGACCTTAGTTGCCCCTTTAGGCTTCGCCACCGGGCCGATGTTAGGGGGATTCGTGCAATCGGAATACGGTCACGCTCCCTTGTTTTTTCTTGCCGCACTGTTAGGAGGAATCAGCTTTGTTTTAACCGCGCGATCGCGTGACTCCGAGCGCAATACTGCCACCATCGTTACTGATAACAACGAAAACGCCAATAGCTTCTTTCGCTTGCTGGCTAGCCGAAAAATTCGCATTCCTACTTTAGTGATGCTGTTTGGGGGACTCCTTTTTGGCACAATTTCCTCATTTATTCCCCTTTACCTAAAATCGGCTCAAATCGATTTAAATCCGGGATGGTTTTATACCTCTGCTGCTGTGGGTAGTTTTTCCATGCGCTTGTTTTGTGGTCGCGCTTCCGATCGCCTCGGTCGCGGCATATTCCTCAGCGTCGCTTGTGGACTTTACCTAGTTTCAATGCTCGCACTTTGGAGAGCGAACACACCCCAATTTTTCCTACTGGCTGCTTTCATTGAAGGCTTGGCGGCCGGAATATTTATTCCCATGTCCATTGCCTTAGTCAGCGATCGCTCCTATCCTCAAGAACGCGGACGCACGTTCTCTTTATGTATCGGTGGTTTTGACTTGGGAGTTGCCATCGCCGGGCCGGTTTTAGGGACGATCGCCTACGAAATTGGCTACCGAGATCTGTTCGGTATTGCTGCTGCGATCGCTGCGATCTCGCTGGTGTTTTTCTGCACCCAAAATAGTAAAGATCTTCCCCATTCTCTGCGCTTCGCCACTGGCCGAGAGCGAGATATTTACGCGATTCAACCCTCGGAGTGGTAAGATAAAAGGAGCGCGATCGTCAAGTCGCTTCGCTCCAATTCAGAATTCGTCTTGAGTCTTGAAAAGTTAAGGGAAAAAAATCTACACCCCCAACTTTCCGCAAAATCTAAAATCTAAAATCGAATGGTAACCATTCAGGAGGGTAGCGTGGTAGGCTAAAGAGGTAAGCATTTAGGTGCAAGCAAGAAACCCGGTTTCTGGCAGATAGCCAGATAAAATTCGAGTCTATCCTTTGAGAAACCGGGTTTCTACACCCGAGGCGCGATCGGACACCTGAATAGTTAC
>CAKZKB010000239.1 GCA_937121005.1 uncultured cyanobacterium
CCCCCCAATCCCCTAACTCCCCCTCCCCCAATTGTTACCGCGTGTAAATTTTTGTACCGAGTGTGGCGAAAATGGGGAACAAAAGCGTTACATTGGCCGTTAGGGGAAATAGAGATCGAGAGTTCGGACAATTGTCAGAGTGGCAGCTAGAGCCACTTGCGAGTCGCTCGAGATTGATAAATTGTTTTTAGGAAGTGAGGAGGACACGAGGGTGCTCGGTCTATATCTTTTGGATGAGAAATCGCTGCGGTGGCAGTGGAGCCGTAAAGTCAAGCAATTGGCTTTTAATTTAGGATTGGGAAGTTGCCTGCTCGGACTGGTTTTGAGTGCGATGCAGTTGCCTTCGATCGCCTCGGGCAATGGGATGGCGTTCCCTTCGGCACGTTCGCTGTTCCTGTCGCAAACGCCAACTATCCCCAACGGGGTCTATCTGTTTGGCGAGTCTCCCGAACCGGATACCATTGGTGCAGCTTACGCGGTGTTTGAAGTGCGGCAAAATCAGGCAGTGGGCGCATTTTATATGCCGCACTCGTCGTTTGATTGCTTTTACGGATCGCTCAATTCCCAGCAATTGGCAGTGACGATCGTCAACAGTTACGATCGCACGAGCCATGCTTATGCTATCGGCTTGTCCGACTATCCGGTGGCTTCTGGCGGTGAAATTGTCGGGAATTTAGAACTCGAAGGTTTTCATCGCATAGAGGAAACCAGCGAGGGCGATCGCGAAATTCTGGCCACTTGCCAAGATCTCTATCAGGATCGGGTGTGGAATTGACTGTTCGCGTCGCCGCTAATTGGCTTAGAAACCGGGCTTCTCAAGGAAACCGGGTTCTTTAGTCAGCCGATCGCCGCTAACTGTGACGGCTGACACCAAAATACTAAGACGCGATCGCGCTGGATCCAAATGACGATCGTCCCTGGCAGTGGCGGCGATCGCGGCAGAAAATAGGAGAAGTTAGGACAATAGTGGTGGTCAGGGAACGACTACCCTCGGCTCCCGACCGCGAATATGAGTACCCACCCACCCTTCTGCTAGCCACATTAGGGTGGGCTTTTTTGTCCTTTATCTAGGTATAAGTCGGTTGGGCCGCGATCGTCAAAGTTGGCGAAGGGGAGTTTGCAAACTCTTTGCAACGATCGCCAAAAAATGAATTTGTATTGAAATTTGCCCGGATTGCTAGTCCTAACAAGTAAAATATGATAATAACCTTGCTGCTAACGGCTTGCTATCTCCGTATATTCACGAACTGCCCCCTTTCATGTTACTCGATTAGAAGTTGTTCGTGCCATGCCCATCTCTCTATTTGTTTTATTTTTCGGTAGTCTTGGGGTTGACTTTTCCTCAGAGATCGCGACACCACCCGTATTATCCGCGATCGCGCCCCAGAGGACAATTGCCCAAAGCGATGACTTGTTTATTCGTACCGAACTGACGATCGATCTCGCCGAACAACTCGCGAGAGTTGGCGAGTACGATGGTGCTGTTGAGGTTGCCCGCAGCATCGAAGCTGACTACCAACAACAGTATGCCTTGGGTCGGGCCGCAGTGCAAGCGATCGCCAACGGAGATATCGACGCGGTTGCCGAAATTTTACCTAATATTACTAGCAGTAACGAACTGATGAATCTGTCGATGTTCCTGTCGGAAGCAGGGGAGTTCGACTTGGCATTGCAGGCAGCCGATCGCGGTGGAGGAGAAGCCGCTTTGTCGCGCATTGCAGCAGATTTAGCGCGATCGGGGCAGATCGATCGCGCCTTAGAAATTGCCGATCTCGTCACGGATAACCCTGGATTTGGCATTGCTTGGCACAGCGAAGCACTAGCAGAAATTGCAGTCAGTTTGGCGCGATCGGGTGACAATTCAAAAGCCAGAACTTTGGCTCTAGAAATTCCTGATGCGGAAACTCGTGCCATTGCTTTAACCCGCATAGCGATCGCGTTTGACGAGGCAGGTGAAACAGTTCTCGCACGGGTTATATTGGCCCATTCGCAGCTAAGGCTACGACAACATATTTTGGACGATCGCTTGCGAGATAATGCCTTACTCGGCATGGGAGAAGCGACACTCGAAGCTGGAAAGATCGACTGGGCGCAGCGCATTTCCGAGGAGGTCTCAGAACAAATTTATCGCACGTGGATATGGGTTAAAATTGCAATTTTTCTAGGAGAAAACGGTAGCAGCGATGCGTCCGACAGCTACTTCGTTCGCGCCCGAGAAAATCTAAATCGCTTTGACAATTCCCACCTCAGTTTGAATGTTGTTAGGGCAGGAATTATTATAGAATTGTCTCAGGCTGGCTACATCCACCTCGCTCGAGAATTTTCTCGTACAATCGAGCATAAAATGGTTCGGGTTTTTCAGCTTCAATACTTGGCTCGTATGGCTGGCGATCGCGACGATCTGGAATTGGCTGAAGACCTTTTAGATGAAGCACTCAACTTCAACGAGACAATCGAAGACTCACGAAGTCAATCTGCCAGCTTATTTACAATTGTAGAAGCATTTACCTATCTCAAACAATTCGATCGCGCCCTAGAAATTGCGCGATCCGTACCAAAAATTGGAGACGAACGGGCTTCTACTTTGCGAATGGTAGCGGGTGAAATTGCCGAGTCGGGAGATGTCGATCGCGCCATTGAAGTTGCCAACGACATTGAAAACGAGACTTGGCGCAGGATAACTTTTAGCGAGGTTGCCTCTAAAATTGCCTTTGCAGGTCGCATTTCTGAAGCCTTAGCGTTAGCGGAAGAAATTGAAAACTCGCAATTAAAATCTCATGCCTTAACAAACATCTCCATTGCGATCGCTCGGCAACAAGACTTCGATGGCGCTGTAGAATTGGCAAACACCATCGAAGTCGATTTATCGCGATCGCGAGCCTTTCTCGGGATTGCTAGGGAAGCGATCGAAACAGGCGATCGTCAGCGTGGCTCGCAATTGCTATCCCAAGCGCGATCGCTGTTAGTTCCACAATTGAGGGAAGACTAGAGGTAAGTATTCAGGTGGTACAGAGAAACCCGGTTTCTAAAGGGAAAAACTCGGATT
>CAKZKB010000240.1 GCA_937121005.1 uncultured cyanobacterium
CGGACAAGGAAGCCGCGATTCTACTGCTTAGCAGTGAATCGTCGGAGCGTTCACCAACCCGGCGTAACTTCGGATCGCCTCGGCACGAAATGGTCGAGTCGCTGTCACTGTCCCGATCGTCGTCTCCAGCGTCCAACTGCCCCCCAAACGCACATTCCCGGTGAAAGTTGCCGAAGCCGCAATATTGGCTCCCGTCAGTTGGTGCAGGCGATCGAGCAGAGGGTGCGGTGCGTCGTTCGCCGGGGGGTTGGCTGCTACCCGCGAACCGTAGAGCAGCAGATCGGCATCGTCGGCCAGTGCGTCCCCCCAACGTTGCAGTTGGTGACGATCGCGATCGCACGAGTCGAGACACAGTTGGCTGTTCCCCAGATAAACGCATCCAGGCCCCCCCAAGGATACGATATGCACGGCGGCGACATGGCGATAGCCAGCGAGTACCGCACCGATCGCGGCAATACCGTCTTTTTCGACAGGGATAACGTGGGTCTTCGCGTCCGCGATCGCACCCTTAACGAAGGTCGAGGGGTTCTCCACGCGATCGTCGATAAATATAATAGAGGTCGTCGCGCAGATTGCGCGATCGAACTGTCGAGATTTGAGCGTCCAAGTGGCCATAGAGCAATTTGAAACCGATAGTTTCAGTAAATTCAACTACGCTAACTCCATTCTCTAATACAATTTGCCGATCCGTAGCAAATATTCCGACTTCATGGAAAATTTATATTTTCTTTTGCGATTTTACGCTAAAACAAGGGCATTCCCACCTTAAATGCAGCGTTTTGATGGTATTCTTTATCCGAAGTACGCTCTAAAAGATTGGCTCAATATCTAAAATTTCCCTCTCGAGAGTGAGGTTTAAAAATGCAATCTCTGTTTGCTTCTCCGTCAAAAGACGCAAATGCTGGCAAACGCATCTCCGTCACATTGCTGATGACAGTATCCAAATTGACCGACGGGCCGCACCCCAATGTTGCTAGGATGGAACCAGCCCAGTTTCCCCAACCGGACAGAGCGCGGATACAAGCCCCCTGCTTCAGCCAGAGGTATTCCTCGTTGTTCGTTGTTCGTTGCTCGTTGTTCGTTGTTCGTTGAAATCTCATGTCCTTCGTTCGCCAGTCTATTCTTGTCTCCCTCATTGTCATCGTCTTTCTGGTTGCCCTCGTCGCCACTAGCGCTCGCCTGTTTTTGCCCGACGGCCTCAGCGCCCCGGCCCCAGTAACAGAGTCGTCGATCGTCCAAGGCGAGTAACGATCGTGCCTTCTTTGAATCTCTCGGGTTATACTTGGCAAGCGGGGACGACGCGCGATCGCCCCTTGCTGATCGACTTCGCCCGCCGCACGTACAGCGAACTCTATCCCCAAGAAGATTTTTCGCATTTGAGCGATACCGTCGATCGCCTGTTGAGCGCCCATACCCCTTTGTGGTGGGTGGAAGCAGACAAAAACGGCGATCGCGTGGCCTGTTTGTGGATCGGGCGCATTCTCCATCCCTTGAACGGTCGATCGCACTCCCAGATCTTTTTACTGTACGTGGATCCGGCCCACCGACGGCAAGGCATCGCCACCGCTTTAGTGAAGGCTGCCATGGAGCGATCGCGCTGCGTGGGCGAAGGTCATTTGGGCGTACAGGTGTTTGCCAACAACCACCGCGCCCGCCAGTTCTACGAAAAGCTCGGTTTCGAGACCCTCTCCTTTTTAACGATCGTAGCCCTCGATCGCCCGTCCGACAGGCCGGGATAGGGTAAAGTAAACTTAGAATCTTAAGGATGCAAGCCTCTTCTTTCAAAGCGAAAAAAGAATTGGGCATTTTCCTTCGTCAAGCCTGGTGGACTGTAGGCAAAGGTTGGGAATGCGCGAATTTTGAATTTTGAATTTTGAATTGGAGCGTAGCGACTGACAGTATGCAGAATTTCGACCTCAGCCTACTCAACACGGAAGCCGAACCGCTCGACCCGTTAGAGAGCATGGAACCGGAGGAGGAGCGCCAGCCCCCCGATCCGGAAGAAATGCTGCGGCTGCTGGACTCCCCGGACACGCCCCAACGGACGATCGCGGCCCGCGCCTTCTGCGAAATGAAGGAACCGCGAGCCATTCCGCGACTGATCGAATTGCTCGAGGATCCTTGCGTATTGGTGCGCGTCAGTGCGGCCTATGCCTTGGGGCGCAACCCCAGTCCCGAAGCAGTGGAGTCTTCGATCCGACGACTCGATGTTGACTGGAACGGCTACGTCCGCAAAGGCATCGTTTGGGCCTTGGGAAACTGCCGCGATCGTCGGGCCTTGGAACCGTTAGTCACCGCCTTACGCACCGACATTCCGGCCGTGCGCCTGTGGGCCGCCAGTTCGTTAGGACAAATGGCCAAAGTCAGCTTCGAGACGGTTATCGGAGCCGTACCGCCGACGATCCAAGCCTTGCGCCAAGACCCGATCGCCGCCGTTCGCAGCAATTGCGCCTGGGCTTTGGGGCAGTTGTGTCGGGAATTGCCCTCCAATGCGGTTTACGCCGGGGCCATCGATGGGTTGATCGAAGCCTTAGAAGAAGATGAGGATATGGGAGTGCGCGAAGATGCGCGATCGTCCCTGTTGCGCCTGGGCGATCCCAGGGGGTTGCAGGCGATCGAGGCCTTGGAAGCAGAAGGGTGGATCTGAGGCACTGCCAACGCCCACCGCTTAGCAGTGGGCGGGCTTTTCCTCAGAGGGAGGATATCAGTCTGCGAAATTCTCGTCGGCCAGGTCTTCGAGTCCGACAGAAGCCAGCAATTCGTTCCAACCTTCCGCAATGCGATCGTCCTCCGGTTGCAACTGACGGGCCTCAGCTAAGGCGGCCAGGGTTTCGTACCAGTAACCCGCTTCGCTGTAGGCTTCGGCGCGGGCGATCGCTTCATCGGGAACAGCGATCGGGGCGCTTTCTTTGCGCGTCACCGTCCCTTCGACGATAGGATTGTTGGGATCGTACTGTCCGTAGCACCCGACTTCAAACAGCCACTTGTAGGTTTTGCCCGCTTCCAGTTCCGGGGCGCTGTCCGGGACGGCGATCGGCACGATACCGCCGTCGGCGGGCAGATCGACCTCGAAGGCGATGGGGGTTTCGTGGTTCTCGTCTTGGATGCTAAACGTGGCTTCAGCGGCCGTCATTGGTGGCACGTAAACGTAGATAGTGGGACGTGCCATGGACGTAAACACGGTTTCGTGGGCGGGTAACAGGGCGATCGTCTCTCCCTCGGCCACTTCAGCCGGGGAACAACTGCCCCCACTACGGCTAGCGCCACCTGTCGTTTGCGTGCTCGGCGTGCCCGACACTCCATCGGGCGTTGAAAATGATACGGCTACCGCGCTACCGGCCCAAAGCGTCCCTCCGGCGAGTAAAGTGGCGGCTCCCAAGCGGACAAATCGTTCTTTTTTCATAGCTGGCGATCCTCCAGATAAGTTTGCGATTCCCTAGACTAAATATTTCCCCATTGTTTATTTTAGCGTACTTACTCGGAAAGATTTGTGAAGAGATTCAGAAGCTATACCATTGTCCAATGTTGAGGCAACAGATACAATGAAGGGGCGATTCGCACATCGCCCCTTCACAAGCTAATCGACATCGATTTTTTAATTGGAGCCTAGGGACTGACGGCGGCGCAATTGAGAGCCTCCACCGACGATCGCCAAGACAGCCAAGCCAGCAATACTGCCCGGTTCGGGAACGCTGGGGCCGACAGTCGGTTCGATGGGTTCGGAGGTTTCGCCTTTCATCACTAAACCGTCGTTGATGCACTCGGCGAACAGGTGAGCGATAAAGTCGCCTGTGGGCAGCAAACCGCGATCGAAGCTGAACCCAAAGGTATAGTTACCGGACGCATTAAAGTGACCGAAGTCCAAACCCGCCGCACTCAACGCCGTGCTGTCGAGCAAGTTGATACCGCCAATTTTAGTGCCCGAAGCGATAGAATTGGGGACTTTCCAATTGCTGTCGAAACCGTTGCCGAAGTAAGCGTCGGCTTCGCCGCTTTGGTTCATGTCTGCCAGCGAAGCACTACCACTGTAGTGATTGTTGACGCGGTTGCGATGGTGTTTGATATGCTTGAATCCGCTATTGGTCTGGGCAATGTTGCGACCTTGCACGTTGCTGTACACGCCTAGTTCGGGGGCCAGAGACTCGCTGTTGGTGGCGAAGCGAATGCCATAAAACCCACTGTTGGCGTTGGTTTGTTGGGCGTTGTTGCCCGAGAAGTTGAAGAACAGGTCGCCGTAACCGATATGTCCGTCGCTGGCGTGACCGGAACTGGCCCCAGCTAAGGACAGGTTGGAGTTGATACCGATATAGACGCTGTTGTTAATTTCGGTAAACGCCATCCCGTAAAATTCGTAGGTGCTCTCCGGGCCGACGACACCCAAGTTCGCCCCATCGTTGAAGGAGTCGATGGCGTAGTTCCAACCGTTGTGAAGGGATCCAGCATTAGCGACTCCACTGGTGACGGCGATGGTGCTGGCGACGGTTAAAGTTGTAGCGAGAACGCGATTGAGACCGAACATAATATTTTTCTCCCCCACTAGGTGGTGTGATGGTGTAGTTTTTGGAATGGCTCGCTCGCTCTATGGCGTTTCACCCTGCAATTGCTCGACGCGAACGTACCAGTTCTTCTACTGTCTATCTTATGGGGAGCGGATGCGCTCGTAGGTAAAGTTGGCGATCGGATTCAACCCCACTCGATAAAGTTCTGGTAAAGGGCTACAAGAGTGTCGGTGACAGCGCTTGACAGCTTTACTGCCAGTTGCCCACCAAGACGAACGGAGCCCAATAGAAGGGAAGTTCGTAGTCGGGTTGGGCTAGTAACCACAGTTGGGCGTTGCGTAGGGCAGTGGCTTTGTTGGTCGCCGGAAGGGAGAGTTGGCGGTAGAATTCCACCATCAGATCGGCAGTAGAGCGATCGCGCACCGACCACAGGGTGGCGATGGTCGATCGCGCCCCACTTTTCACCGCCAGACCGGCCAAGCCTAACACGGCCCGATCGTCCCCTTGGGCGGTTTGGCAAGCGCTGAGGACTAACAGTTCGATGGCGTTGTTGCGGGTTTCGTCGCGACCTTGCAATAATGCCCCTAATTCGGAGACGTTAATGCGATCGTCCCAAGTGAGAATGAAGGTGTCTTCCGCATTGGAACTAAACTGGCCGTGAGTGGCTAAATGCAGTACCGGAGACCGGGTTTGCGAGACGATTTCGCGGACGGTTTCGGCGGTAAATTCACTGTCAAGACGGCTGTTAGCCTGAATTTGACTTTTAATGCGATCGACTTCAGTTGGAACCCCTGGTAAGGCGGCAAACCCCTGTCGCGCTTCGCTCAAACCGCCGATGAAGGCTTCTAATTTTCCCCGTTCTAAGGGGCGAGATTCGAGAAGTTGCAGCCCCGGCGCAATGGCGATCGCGTAGTCTTCTACTAAATATTTTTCCCCATCGTAGAGTACCGACATGGGCATATTTCGCAGGGAACCATCGAGGACAAAAACCAGGGTTTCAATATCGCTGTTCGCCAGATCGGTCGCAATTGGACGCAGCAACCAATCGTACACTGTTGAATATAATTCCAAACGGCGCGATC
>CAKZKB010000241.1 GCA_937121005.1 uncultured cyanobacterium
CGACAGTCAGCCACAGCAGCAGCAAAACAATCCAACGCACCCACACCGTGAGGCGGTGCAGTCGCTGCATTTGGATGTCTAGGGTGCGGTCGCTGGACATGGTATTGATGAGAACGAGAACTACAAATCGCGATCGCGTTCGAGGTCGTAAACGATTTTTTCAATATACCAATCTTCGGGCATTCCCGGATAAAAATATTTGGCTTGTTCGATGAGGCGTTCGGCGAGCTCCCAGTGTCCGCCGACGAGCATTAACAAGCGCTGTTTGAGGGGATTTTCTGACGACGATCGCTCGGTAGGTGCGGGAGCCGCTTGCAATTTTTTCAGGCGATCGAGAGCGTTTTGATAGTTGTCCCAATCTCCGCGCTCGCAATATTTAGTGGCAGCCCGTTGGTAGTCTTCTCGAGCCCGTTGCATTTCTTCGAGGCGAGCGAATGCCAAACCGCGATCGAGCAAAGCAGTGGGGCGATCGGGGTCAATTTTGAGAGCGCGAGTCAGGTCATCTACGGCTTTTTGATATTCTCCCATATCTAAATAGGTTTTGCCTCGCGCTTCGAGTAAAAGGGCATCGTCTTCGTTGGCGTTTAAGGCCTTATTAAAATCAGAGATCGCCCCGCCGAAGTCGCCCATTTTGCTACGGAGTTTGCCGCGATTGCGATAGGCGGTAGCATTGTCGGCATCGAGTTTTAAGACTTGATTGAAATCGGAAATCGCCCCGCGATCGTCCCCTCGTTTGCATCGCAGTAGCCCGCGACAGCAGTAGGCATCGGCATCGCGATCGTCGAGTTGCAGCGCCCATTCTACTTCTTTCATGGCTCCATACAAATCGCCGTTTTCAGCGCGATCGAGCAGGGCGGTATAAAACCCTTTGGGGTTAGTTTTAGTAACTGGCGAAAGGGTCGATCGCGTTTCCACAGGTGGCGGTGCTTTCGGTTTGATTTGCTCGACTTTTTCCAAGCAACGCCGACAACTTTCTGCGTCTTTCTTCTCTAAAAACAGGTTAGCTGCTTGCTTGAAATCGATTAAAGCTAAATCTATTTTTCCTTGCTTGCGATGCAGGATTCCTCGCAGTTCGTAGGCGGATGCAGATTTTTCGTTCAGCATAATGGCGCGATCGACATCTGCTAAAGCACCGGGTAAGTTTTTCAGTCCCAACCGTGCCAAGGCGCGGGCGTAGTGGGCTTCAAATCCATCTGAAAACAGGTCGATCGATCGCGTATAATCGGAGATCGCATTGTGAATATCGCCCGCATCAAAATAGGCTAAGCCGCGACGATAGTAAATTTCAGCAGAGTAGGGATCGGCTTGCAGCGATCGCGAAAACAGGTCGATCGCGCCTTTATAATCCTTTTGCGCGGCTTTGGCAATGCCTTGGCGAAAATCCTCGTTGTCCATATCCTTTGCTAGCTCGATCGAACGATTTTGTTCGGACACTTTATTATAGCAGGTTTCTGGCGATCGCGTTGAGGTTGTACGTTACAGGCTCGATCGATGCTAAGATCCGATCGTCGCGTTTGGGGGGAGGTTGGCGATGAACAGTTTGACCTTAAATCTAGATACCGTTCGCATGAGTGACGAACAGTTTTATCAGTTATGCCAAAACAACCGCGAGTTAAAGTTTGAACGAACCGCAACGGGAGAGTTAATTATTATGTCACCCGTCGGTGGCGATAGTGGCAATCGCGAAGCCGAATTAACCATCGATTTAGGAATCTGGAACCGACAAACAAATCTCGGTTATACCTTTAGTTCCTCGACAATATTTAAGTTACCCAATGGAGCAAATCGTTCTCCAGATGTCGCCTGGATTCGCAAGGAACGTTGGGAAGCGCTTAATGCCGAACAACGACGCAAATTTCCTCCCATTGCCCCCGATTTCATTATAGAACTCAGATCGGCAACCGACGATCTCGAAACGTTACAAGACAAAATGCGAGAATATCTAAATGCTGGCATTCGATTGGCATGGTTAATCAATCCGCAACAGCAACAAGTGGAAATTTATCGCAGCGATGGCAAGGTAGAAGTCCGCAATTTGCCGACCGTGCTATCGGGCGAAAACATACTACCCGGATTTCAGTTAACTGTACCATGCTACTCGTAAATTATCAAATCCGATCGATGGTACAATTTGATGCACCTGGGATCGGGCGAGGCATTCACCAACTTAGTTATTAGCAGAATCGTTAGTTAACTTGTGTGAATGCCTCGCCCCTACGAATATGACCGAGAATATCATGGATACAAGCCCCCGAATTTATTCGTGGAAAACCAACGCGAAGCATCCGTACAAGCCCCTGGCTTTAGACATGGGGTTCTTAATTCTGCGAAAAGTTGGGGGTGTAGATTTTCTTCCCCCCAAACTTTTCAAGA
>CAKZKB010000242.1 GCA_937121005.1 uncultured cyanobacterium
TTTGACCACATCTTCTTCATCGTTGCGGCTGGTCAGCATCAGGATAAACACCCCCGTGAGGCGTTGCATTTCCTGACAGAGTTTGTACCCGGTGGTGTCGGGTAGGTTGACATCGAGAATCACCAAATCCGGGTTCAGGCGCTCGAAGGCTTCGAGGGCGCGTTTGCCATCCTCGGCGGACTCGACGACGTACTCCTGCTTGCCGAGATATCGATGGATGAGATTCCGAATGGCGGGGTCGTCATCGACGACGAGAATCTTGGCGGGGGCCATGGATCGACAGGGTGCTTTAGCTGATGTTGACAGGGGCAGTCGCGGGAACGACTCGAGGGCGGTGGCGCGCCGGGGACTGGCCCCGGCTTCCCGAAAAAACGCGATCGCTCCAAGCGTACATGGGTAACATGATATAGCAGATTAAAATTCTTGAAGGACTCATGTCTGTGTCTTCGCTCACTCTCAACCTCCCTGTTGGATCCGCGACCTTTAGTTTTACCCCCCAGGCGGCCCGAGAACTGGCTGCCGAGCTCAACGGTTTGCTAGAGCGATCGAAAGCAGTCTCGGCCGAGATGACGGCGGGACGGCCGGGTAAAAAATCGCCCCAACCGCCGATGGAATACCGCTATACGGGGGATGTTTTCTTAGAAGTGTTCTGCAACCCCAATATCTGGCCGAGCCCGTTTGCGGCTAAGGTGTTGGTGACGCTGCGCGACGATCGCATTCGCATCAGTGCCGAGGCCGAACTCACTCGCGTCCTCGAGGACTTGAGTCAGTACCTCGAGCGGGTGGCTTGAACCGGGTTGCCAATTTCGCGATCGCAAACGAGACCGAAAAGGATGTCGTCCGATAAAATACGGAGGGCGATCGCGATCGAGTTCGTTGTTCTATTTTATCCTCAATTGTGGCTGCTTATACCGACCGAGAGGCTTTTATTCCGTACCGCCGAGCGCAAATTGTCGAACTGTGTGCCAGCGACGATCGCTTTAGCGCGATCGAGGCGCGTCAGTTTCGGGAGTTTTGCCAGGTACTTGCAGCATTTTATCATTTTAAGCTGCATCGCATCAGCGAGATCGTTAAGGAAAATTTCGACCCCTTCAACCCGGACTCGGAAACGCGAATGCCGTACCAACTGACGGCGGAAGAACGCGATCGCGCCAGTGCGGAACTGGCGAAGTCGTTCGGGCAACTTCTCGAACGTGCCAACTACGTGCCCGTTCCCGATGCGAGTTTGCAACGGGCGCTAATGGAGCGATCGCTGATCGACTTGCGAACGGATGTGGATCTCGATGATTTCGAGCGGGTTGTCTGTTACTGTCGCGGCGATATTTACAAGAAAACGAAGGTTAAAAAGTGGGTTTTCTGGAAAAAGGAAATCGTCGTCGATATTTTCGAGCGAGTGGCGCTGCTGTTGCACTTTAAGGATGAAGATTATTTTCACCAAAAAGGCAAGGTCGAGGATTTAGAGTTCTCGCCAGGAAAAGTATATGCTTACCTGTATAAAAATGTCCCCAAGCTGGACATAGATCTGCTGTTTCCCAATGTCAAAATCAGCATGACTTGGAAAGATCGCCTTCTATTTGCGGTTCCGGCTGTGGGGGCGGCGGTACCGTTGCTGATTAAAATTTTACCCCAACTGTTGTTAATCTTCAGTGCCATTTTATTCGCCGTCGGCTTGGCTTCTCAGTTCGACGAGATGACGACGCGAGAAGAAAACATTCGCGACATGATGACAATTTTGGTGGCGACGCTTTCTCTGTGTATGGCGTTGGGAGGATTTGCATTCAAGCAGTATTCGAGCTATAAAAGCAAAAAGATCCAATTCCAGAAAAAAGTCACCGATACGCTGTTTTTTAAGAATATGTCTACCAACGGTTGCGTGTTTCAAACCCTACTGGATGCGGCGGAGGAGGAAGAGTGCAAGGAAATTATTTTAGTGTACTATCATTTGACGATCGCCCCCGAACCGCTAACTCCAGCAGAGTTAGACGATCGCATTGAAGACTGGATGGAGGAAAAATTTGGAACCAAAATCGATTTCGACATCAACGGGCCGTTACAAAACTTAGCAGAAATTCGCGGCAAACTGTCTGGCGATACCGACGCACCGGAAGTGCCGTTAATGGCTTACGACGATCGCGATCGCTGTCAAGTCGTATCTGTTAATGAGGCGAAAACCATCATCGATTATGTTTGGGATCGAGCCTTTTCCTATGCCGACCATTTACAATAATAGCGGATCTCAATATTACTCCTCGCTAACGGGGAAACGATCGATCGATCGGGCTGCATCGCGCGATTGCGTTACCATTTCCTCTGATAAATGAGGGACGTGGGGAATTTGAGAAAGGACATCTAACGTTCGCCGCAACAAGCGCACGATATCCCCTTCATCGAGGCTGGTATTCTCAAATAAAACCGACCATTCTGCCCCATTTGCCCACTCTTCAACGATAGCAACTAAATCCCGTTCCAACCATACCGGAAGGGCAATATCGTAGCGATGCTGTACTTGAAATAATCGTCGCCGAATACCCCGAACTTTTGCTAGGGCTTCATCCACATCGCCCGATAGTTTGTAATTCGTCCAACTGTCGGGACGCGGTGTTTCCATCACCAACGCCGCACAAGCGGCTGCAAATTGAGGTGCTTCTAAAGAGGCGATCGCCCCAGAAGATAGCGCCAACCCCAGCCAGAGTTCGTTTTCACCGCGCAAGGCTGCGGCAGTTTCGCCCAACTTTGTGGGAACTAATTTTTCATCCAAAGCGTCGAACTCTCGCAGAATTTCAATCAGTTTGACGAACTCGTTCCAATAGTATTCTAAGCCTTTTTCGAGCTTGTTATGCAGGCGATCGGCTTTGCTTTGTAACTTCCGCACCCGCTTGGCATATTTGATAACTTTACCGGGATCGTCAAATTGATGCAACGGATGGTCTGCTAGTTCTCGTTCTAAATTGACGACGCGCTGCTGCCATTCAACCACTTCCGGGGTCAATTGCGGGGGCGGCGGTGCGGGAATTTGTCGCACCACATTGAGGGTGGTTTCATCTCCCGGACTCGGACAGTTTTGGGGTGGCGTTAGCCCATCGACTGCACTGACGCGGGGACATTCAGCGTGCAAAGCCAGAACTGCATCCGGCTTGACTTCGTACCAAGAATTATCAGCCCCCAAACAAACGGAAATGGGGATGCTGTTGCGATCGAGTTTGTTGACCAAAACGGCGGTTAGCGATCCCGTCGGACTTTGCAAACTCAAAACCGTACCGGGGACAGCAAAATTGAGGGCGGCGCTGAGTTCTTGCCCGCGCAACTTGTCGGCTTGTTTTTGCAAGGTTTTTAGCAGTCGCCGTTCTTCCCGTAGGTGTTGTTGCAGCTTTTCGTATTCGGTAATGGCCGCCGGATCGATACCGGAAATCTGCTTTTGCAGGCGATCGCGCTTCGCCTCCAAGCTGCCGATTTCTGCCTGTTGCGGTAACAGGTGTAGCGTGGCTAAATACTGGCCGAAACTGCGTTCGACCAGCGATCGCGCCTCGTCGATCGTATGCGTTTGCAGCAAGTTTAACACCATGCCATAGGTCGGCGTAAACTGACTCACCAACGGATCTGGCCCCACCGTGGCCAAATGGGCCGCTTCCGTTGCCCCTTCAAAGGGGGTTTGTAGCGTCACCACGTACCCCACCGCGTCCATGCCCCTGCGCCCGGCCCGCCCGGACATTTGCAGGAACTCGGAAGCGGTTAGCAGGCGGTGGCCGTTGTCGGTTCGCTTCGAGAGGCTAGAAATAACAGTGGTTCGGGCGGGCATATTGATCCCGGCGGCCAGAGTTTCGGTAGCGAATACGACTTTAATTAACCCTTTGCGGAACAGGTGCTCGACCAGTCCCTTCCAAGCGGGTAAAATTCCGGCATGGTGGGCCGCAATGCCTCGGTACAGGGGTTCGACCTGGCCGGCGCGGGCTGCGTCTGGGTTGCGGGCCAGGAAATTATCGACGATCGCCTTCAGTTGGGCCGACTCCTGTTCGTCTACCAAACAAAGATCGCCCATGTCGCCAACGGAGCGATCGCAGCCGCGACGACTGAAGATAAAGTAGATGGCAGGCAGCATATCCCGTTGCTGCAAGTGAGAGAGGACGTAGCTGGGGCCGAGGGGATCGGGTCGCCGCCCTCGGGAACGGGATTTCGATTTGGGTTTGAGGCGGGGGTTGAGTTTGCTGTCGCTTTTGTCGAGGAGGGGGTAGAGTCCTTTGCGGTTGCAGAAGTGGAATTGCAAGGGAACCGGGCGAAAATCAGAGTAAATCAGTTCGGTGGGGCCGTGAACGCGATCGATCCAGTCGCGCAATTGGTCGCCGTTGGCGATCGTCGCCGAGAGTCCCACCAGTTGAATTTCGGGGGGACAGTAAATTACCGACTCTTCCCACACCGTCCCCCGTTGGCGATCGTTCATGTAGTGACATTCGTCGAGGATGACTGCTTCTACGTCAGCTAGGGAGATGCCAATTTGGCCGATAGGCGTACCGTAGAGCATATTACGGAAAATTTCCGTCGTCATCACCACCACGGCCGCATCGCGGTTCACGGAGATGTCCCCGGTTAGCAGTCCGGCATTTTCTTCGCCAAACTGCTGTTGGAAGTCGTGGAGTTTCTGGTTGGAGAGGGCTTTGAGGGGAGTCGTGTAGAAGACGCGCCGCTTGTTGGCGAGGGCGCGATAGATGGCGTATTCGCCAATTAGGGTTTTCCCGGATCCGGTGGGGGCGCAGACAACGACGGATTTTCCCGCGTCCAAAGCGGCGATCGCTTGTTGCTGGAACTCGTCGAGGGGGAAGGGGAATAGGTTTTGCGGATCGAGGGAAGTGGGCACGGTGGGGTTCGGGCGATCGCGATCGTTTGTTCTATGATATATGATTCCCTGGATCTGGGGGGTCTTGGGGTCGCGATCGGTAAATTTGGCGGATTTCTTCTAAAGTCGCGATCGTCCGCAGTCGCTTCGCTCCAATTCAAAATTCAAAATTAGAAATTCAAAAAGGGCTTGACAGGCTGATTATATCGCTTGGTGGCACTCGCGTCAACTATTCTGGCGCTGGCGTTTCTCGATTTTCGCGATCGGCAAGAGTAAAGTCTCTTCAATTTCTTGTTGTACTTCTCGACTGACATTGCAGGCCCTGTTGAGACAGTCAACGAGCAATTTATTGGCATTGTACACCTGAGACGCGATCGGACATCTGAATAGTTACGCGATCGCTGCGGTTAGGCTCGATACCAATTTCTAGAATTAATGCAACAGATGAGAATACCCGTGTAGGGGCGCGCCGGCGTTTTCCCTATCCAAACTGTAACACGATTTTTAAAAAATGGTATGACTATTGAGATCGCGAACCAGAAGGGCGATCGACAGGCATTCTCGGTGGTGCAGTTTGCCACATCAATTCTACCTCTTCGGGGGTCAGTTGATAGGCTTGGTTGACGAGTTCGCTGAGTCGGCGTTCGAGTTGCTGGATTTCGGCGTTACGATCGCGAATTTT
>CAKZKB010000243.1 GCA_937121005.1 uncultured cyanobacterium
CCACCACTTCCATAGCTGCTGCCCCCGGAGAAACCACCTCCGCCTGAAAATCCCCCGCCTCCTCCAGAGTAACCTCCACCACCACCAAATCGCGCAAAGATACGATTCCCGTCAGCCGTCGAGCCGCATCGGTCACGTAAAGAGAATACACCGTTTCCGTCAGGTGAGCCAAACTGCGAATGCGATCGAGAGCGCGATCGACCGTAAAATGTTCCTTAAGCGAAATGTATTCTGGGGTCATAATCCGCCCCGCCGTATCCGCTTCGTAGCCCAACAACAGCGCCGTCGCTTGGCGTTCGGCGGGACTCAGTTGGCTGAGAATTTTACGCACCACCGTCGCCGGGAGTTCGTCGAACAACCGGGCGCGATCGTCTGGTGACATTTTCTCGACGATATCGCGCACGTCTTGCTGTTTGAACTTCTCGATCAGCGCTTGCTGAACGCTAGAGTCCAAATTTTCGTAGACCTCGGCTGCTTCATCTTTCGACAGCAAGCGAAACGCCAGGGCGTACATGGTCTCGGGCAGCCCCTCGATCGCTTCGGCAATATCGGCCGGTTGCACGGGCACCAACAGGGTTTTGGCCCCTTCTAGGTTGTTTTGTTCCAGCAGCATTTGTAGCTGCGATCGCACCAAGTCGCGCAGTTCCCGACGCGACGAGAGGCTTTGTACGGTAGTGCCGTTGTTCTCTTCAACCACGATTGGCCCCCTCCTAACCCTAAACGACTCGCTGCACTTATTCTAGAGGCCTCGATCGCCAATTCATACCCATACCGTCATAGAGAGGCGATTTCCGGGGCGATCGATGGGGAGAGGGGGCGCAGGCGAGATGCGATCGCCGCCATCCGTTACTGTAAAATAAAACCGCGTCGAGTGCGAACGAGAATCATCTGTATGGCACGTCCTCATTCCCATCATTCCCTTTCTCATTCCTCTAGTTACAACCGCGCTTTTGCCATTAGCATCGCGCTCAATATGGGGTTTGTCATCGTTCAAGCCACCTATGGCATTCTTTCTAATTCTTTAGCCTTGTTAGCCGATGCAGGTCACAATCTCCGTGATGTTTTGGGGTTACTCTTAGCTTGGGGGGCGAGTTTTTTAGCCAGCCGCGAACCGACCGAACGGCATACCTACGGCTGGGGTCGGACTTCGATCTGGGCTGCATTTTTAAATGCGACTTTCATTTTTATTGCCTGCGGTGGATTGGTTTGGGAAGCCGTGCAGCGCCTTCGAGAACCCGCTGACGTAGTAGGAACCACAGTGGCGATCGTCGCAGGGGTTGGCATTGTTGTCAATACGGTCAGCGCTTTTTTGTTTTGGTCGGCAAAAGACAACGATTTAAATATTAAAGGGGCATTCTTGCATTTGGCGGCCGACGCGGCGGTTTCTGTCGGTGTCGCGATCGCGGGAATTGCTGTTACGATCTCGGGATGGAACTGGCTCGATCCGGCGGTGAGTTTGGTGGTGGTTGTTGCGATTGCTGCGGCAACTTGGCGGTTGTTTCGCGAGTCGATCGAACTCGAACTCGATGCAGTTCCCCCTGCGATCGATCCCCTGGCCGTAAAAACCTATTTAGCAGAACGTCCGGGTGTCGAAAAAATTCACGATTTGCACATTTGGGCCATGAGTACCGCCCAAACCGCTCTCACGGTTCATTTAGTCATGCCGTCGGGATATCCGGGAGATGTGTTTTTACAAGAAATACAAAACTACTTAAAAAATACCTTTGGCATCGATCATGCCACCATTCAAATTGAAATGGGAGATCCAAACTATCACTGCCTTCTGGCCTCCGACGATCGCGTTTAGACAACAAACAGCGATCCTCTCCACTTCATTACAAAACTTTACAGCAACCAACTTGACGGACGGATCGCCCTTACTTTATTTTAAAGGCAGCTTTCCATATCAACTCGGAACCGATGATGAAAACTAAAAAGCTAGCGGCTCCCTTGCAATGCGAAACCCCGATCGCTGTTGCTGGAGGGGATAACGGTGGTGGTAGTGGTGGGAAATGCGATCGTTAACCTGAATACTTACCCATAAACGCTTGGCTTCTAACAAAAAGTTCGATGCGTCATATCAATTTTGGATTTTGCACCTCGTAGCGTCCCTCTGGGGCGCTATGCCTACGGAGGCTCTGCCTCGTGTAGACTGGAGGCAGAGCCTCGGAAGAACGTTCCCTGGCAGAGCCAGAGGAACGAGGGATCCGATCGACCTGTGGTTACATTTTTAATTGATAATTTTTAATTGGAGCGAAGCGACGATGGACGGCGTATCGGAACGGCGCATTGGCACGCTGCTACAACGGGGCGGCGAAGAGTTATCCTTAATAAAAATCGACGATCGCTTCACAGTGCGACCGATCGCCGCTACCGATCCCACCCCCTGGCTGGCACGGATCCCGGCGCAACATCGCGGGATCGTTCCCATTGGTTCGTTGGGAACCATTCCCTTGCACGAATTTTCCACCAGTTCCCGAGAACTCAACAAAGCGATGGCAGCAGCGCGAAAACTGCCCGAAATTGCCTTTGTCAGCCACGTTTATCAAATCGAAGCCGATCCGACCACCTACGTTTATTTAGCTAACGAAATCACCATTCAATTTGCCGCCGAAATTGACGAGATGATGCAGAACGCTATTACTTCTGCGGTGGGTTTAGAACGATTTAAATCCCTCGAAGGCATTCCCAATACCTACATTTACCAAGTCGGCGATCGCGCCACTGAAAATCCCATAAAAATCGCTAACCGCCTCATTTCTCATCCCCGTGTCCTCACTGCCGAACCGAATATCGTCGTTACAACTGCCCTCACCTACAAACCGCGCGATCCGTTATATTCCCGTCAGTGGTACTTGCATCACGATGGCGGCTACCAACTCGATCCCGGTTCTCATATTTCCGTGCAAAAAGCCTGGGACATCACGCGCGGATCTCGGGCGATCGTGGTTGCTGTCACCGACGACTCCATCGATCTCAACCATCCTGACTTTCAAGGGGCAGGAAAAATCGTCGCCCCCCGCGATTTAAAAGCCCGCGATTTCGTCCCCCTTCCTGAAGAAAAAGACGACAATCACGGCACCGCTTGCGCTGGCGTTTGTGTCGCCGAAGAAAACGGCGAAGGCATCGTCGGCGTGGCCCCAAAATGCGCCCTGATGCCCATTCGTACCACTGGATATCTCGATGACGAGTCCATCGAACAACTTTTTGGCTGGTGCGTCGATCGCGGGGCGGCGGTGATTTCCTGTAGTTGGGGGGCCAGCGCCGTCCACTTTCCCCTATCGTTGCGCCAACGGGCGGCCGTGTCGCGGGCAGCCACCCAGGGGCGAGACGGGAAAGGTTGCGTCGTGTTGTTCGCCGCCGGAAATGCCAACCGCCCCACCCAGGGCACCACCGAAGAACGGGGCTGGCCCGATAACGCGATCGCGGGCAAAACCGACTGGCTGGCAGGGTTTACGGTGCATCCCGATGTGGTAACGGTTTCGGCCTGTACCAGTACCAACCAAAAGTCAGTATATAGCAATTGGGGGCCAAATATTTCCGTGTGCGGCCCCAGCAACAACGCCCCGCCGGGAATGTGGCTGCAAAAAACAGGCTTCGTCCGCACGCCGCCCGAGGTGCGGGGGCCGTTTCCGGGGTTGGGGGTGTTCACCGCCGATCGCGTCGGGGCCGAAGGATACGATCGCGGCGATTATACCGATAGTTTCGGCGGTACGTCCAGCGCCACGCCAGTGGTGGCGGGAGTGGCAGCCTTGGTGCTATCGGTGAATCCCAGTTTAACGGCGGCGCAGGTCAAACAGATTTTACAACAAACAACGGACAAAATTGTCGATCGTACCCCCGATCCCCAGTTTAATTTTGTCAAGGGAACTTACGACAGTCGCGGTCATTCTGAGTGGTTCGGTTACGGGAAAGTGAATGCCGAAAAAGCCGTGAAGTTGGCCCAGCAAACGCTTAAAACCTTAGAACCGACTCAGCGCCGCTTGCAAGGAGAAAACGATCGCGCTGTTGCGATTCCCGATGGCAATTCTGATGGCATTAACAGCCCCATTCGCGTTCGCCATACCGAAGCGATCGCCGATATTCGCATCGCCGTCGAAATCGAACACGAGTTTTTAGGCGACCTGGAAATCTATCTTGTCGCCCCCGACAACTCGGCGATTTTGCTGCAAGGACGGACATTGGGGCGGCAAAAAAACCTCAAATCTAGCTATACTTTAAGCAATACTCCAGCATTGCGGGGACTGTTGGGGCGATCGGCAAGCGGGGTGTGGAACTTGCGCGTTCTCGATGCGGTTCCGGGCGACACGGGAACCCTGAAAAATTGGCAGATCGCGATCGCCTTGGCAGAAGGTTAACAACTTTTCATTGCAAAATGGCGATCGTTTCTCTAGTTTGTGAAACTTGTCAAAATGCCATCGATGGGTATGTCGGTCAATCCGTCTCAGATTGTCGATTAGTATGGCATCGATCTTTGGCGTGTCCCCATTGCAAAACGGCCATCGAAGAAGACGGAATGGGAATGCCACCCTATGAATTGAGACAAGCCATTTTAGCACAAGAAGGCGTATGGAGTTTGACAATTTGGGAAACAGGCGATCGTGCTATTGTCGCGACTAAAATTTTACGCGAGGCGATGACTTTATCGCTATCTGAGGCTATGAAAATTAAAAGAAAAATACCTGGTAAAGCGATCGAAGGAACGCAAGCAGAAGTGACATGGCTTGCTCGATGTTTGGAAAAGAGAGGAATTACATCTTGTATCTTGCCGGAAAATAGAAAATAACAGTGCAGGAAGTGGAAAGTTTGATGCAGTTGCGTTTTGGGACGATCGACCCCGAATTAGAAGCGATCGTGTCCCAACTGATAACCCTTCCCGTAGAAGAGTTTTCTCCTTTAATTTTACAGCGATCGCGCGAAGAGTTGCTCGATCGCTTTGGGAACCAGGAGATTTATCGCCGCGATCTCGATGTTGAAATTGTTAAGTTACCCGCAAGAAGTAGGGTGGGCAATGCCAGCCCTACAAATGGTGGTAGGGGTACCAAATGTTGTGAAAGGGCAAACGGCGTTTGCCCCTACAAAACCATTCTAAAACTCGTCGTCGCTACCGTAACCGTCTACCGACCCCGCATCGTTATCGCGTTTGGAACCGAGTAACTCCAGACGATCGACCTTAATGCGAGGCGACGATCGCGTTGCCCCTGTATTGCGATCGTCCCAGGAATCAATTTTCAGCGATCCGGTTACGCCGATCAACTTCCCTTTTTTGGCATAGTTGTAGGCTACCTCAGCCGTTTTACCCCACATTTCCAAATTAAACCAGTCGGGTTTGTCGCTGTTGCGCGATCGCCGATCGACCGCCAAAGGTAACTTACACAACACGCTTCCCGAATCGAAATACTTAATATCGGGATCGGCTCCCACCCGGCCGACCAACGTGACCACATTTAAACTCATAGCAGCGCCAAAGAATTAAAATTGCAAACGGGGACAGTGCTGTATCGAAATTG
>CAKZKB010000244.1 GCA_937121005.1 uncultured cyanobacterium
TGAGGATGACTTTTTGGGCGATCGCGGTATTTAGGGAACCCTGTAGGGGCGAACGGCGTTCGCCCGATCGATCCTGTAGGGGCTAAGCATTCAGGTGCCCGATCGCCAAGGGGCATAGAAACCCGGTTTCTCAAAGGATAGACTCGAATTTTATCGGGCGATCTGCCAGAAACCGGGTTTCTGGCTTTAACCTGAATGCCGATCGAAATGCTTCGCCCAATCCGGCAACCACAGATAAATAGGATAGACACAGATGGTTTGTCGGTAGAAGTGTTAATTGAAAAGGATGAATGAGGATGACTTTTTGGGCGATCGCGGTATTTAGGGAACCCTGTAGGGGCGCGCCGGCGTTTGCCCGATCGCGTTAGAATAATATGGAAGCATCTTGCCCGCCAACTGTTTTATCTGTCAACGGAGACAATGGAACTCAACCTCAATTTTCCCCAAGTCGATCGCGTTGTTGTCTCCCTAGGCGATCGCGCTACCACCGAAATTCCTTTCGAGTCGCCGTTGACAGAAACCGATCTCGGCGAATTGCGATGGTATTTGGAAGTGTATGGGGCGAGTTATATTACCGATGTGGACGACGATCGCGCCGAAAATATTGCTAGAAACCTAGACAGTTGGGGTAGGGCGTTATTTGATGCCGTGTTTAGCGATCGCCATACTTTTGTGTCGTTTAACGAGTTTCAGAGGGCAGAAATTCCCGATCGCGTTTTAACCGTCAGCGCGATTCACCCGCAAATCTTATCCCTTCCCTGGGAATTGTTAACCGACCCCGACGGTACGCATTTGCTGTTTGAAACGCCACGAATTGCGATTCGGCGCTGCTATCCGAAAACGCAGCAGGGAATCAAACCGGGGAAAATTGCCGCCAAAGAACGCTTGCGGTTGCTGTTCGTTATCTCTCGACCGGATGGAGCCGGATTTATCGACCCGCGCCTAGAGGCGAAAGCGACCCTAGAAGCCTTTGCAGAAGCAAAAGCCGACCCCCGCATCGATGTAGAGTTTTTGCGTCCGGCAACCTTTGAGAATTTGCAAGCTCGCTTAGAGTGCCGCCGTCAATATCGGGGCTGTTCGCCTGTGGATATTGTCCATTTCGACGGGCATGGCGTATTTTCCAAGCAGGGAAAAGAAGGAGAACCCACGCGCCGAGAAGCCAATTCTCCGGTTAAGAAAAGCCAGATTAGCGCCAATTTTGGCTATTTGTTATTTGAAGACAAAGACGGCCAGGAAGATTTCGTCGATGCCGAAACTCTTGGCAAGTTTCTCCGGCAAACGAAGATCGGTTTGATGGTGCTGTCAGCGTGTCAGTCGGCGGCGGTGGGAGAAGAGGAGGAAGCCACCGGAAGCGTGGCGGCGCAACTGACGCAGGCGGGGATCCCGGCGGTGCTGGCGATGTCGTATTCGGTGTTGGTGGTGACGGCGCGGGCATTGTTTCGGGAATTTTACCAAAATCTTGCCTACGGGGAGCGGATCGGCGAAGCCCTCGATAACGCTTGCCAACACTTGTATTTGCACCGCGATCGCGGCCAACGGCAGCGCGGCGAGGAGCGCATCACTCTAGAATTGTACGATTGGTTTTTGCCGACGCTCTACCAGTCAGGCCAGGATGCCCCCATGCTAGCAGATAGTCCGGCTCCCCCAGTATCGAGGACTGGGGGGGATCCTCTACAACTTGCGGGCATTTCCCACAACCTCCCCCAACTGCAAGAGGCGGGATTTTTCGGGCGCAGTCGGGAACTGTGGTTTATCGAGCGTGCCTTCGTTGGGGATACCCGACGCATCACCCTTTCCGGGTTTGGGGGACAGGGCAAAACCTATCTCGCAGTGGAGGCGGGGCGCTGGTTGTGCCGAACCGGGATGTTCGAGGCGGCGTGCTTTGTGGACTATGCGGCGTTTCAGGGCACCGACGCGGTAGGCTTGGCGGTGGCGACGTTGCGGACGGTGTTGCTGATTTTGGACAACTTGGAAACCTTGGCTCCCGAACCCCTAGACGCGCTTCTCAGCGTCGCCAGCCAGTGGTCGCAAGCGGGGGGCTGTCGGGTGCTGATCACCACGCGATCGGGCGAATTGTCCCATGCTGATTATGCCAGCGAAGGAACCCGCAAACATTTGTGGCGGCCCCTGCGCGGACTGGGGAACAAGTACGACCCCGAGGATGCCCTCGAGCTCTTCAAACAGTTGATGCGGCTGCCCCCCGCGCCCCAACTGGATCCCCCGGATCGCAAAGCCCTCATTAACCTGTTCGACAAGGTGAAGTTTCATCCCCTGTCGATCGTGCTGTTGGCGCGGGAACTGAAGACGCGGCGCATTGCCGAGGTGGGGCCGAACTTGGAGCGACTGCTGGCGCAAACCTCGGAAACCGACAAGGATAAAAGCCTCATCGCCTCCCTAAACCTGTCCCTGGAACGCTTAGACCCAGAGGCGCGGCGACACTTGCCCCGGTTGGGCGTGTTTCAGGGTGGGGCATTTGAGGATGACTTACTGAAAATTACCGGATTGGGACAATCGCCACAACAGTCACAAATCGCACAGGTTCTACAGTTGTTGATGCCGTTACTCAGGGGCGAAGCAGCGTTACCCGAAGGTGTGGAAGTCCCCGCAGAAATACAGCAAGAACTCCAACAGCTACAGGAACTTGCCCGCAACAATCCCGAAATGCTCGAGGCGATGCTGGCTGAGCTACCGCAAACCGAACTGGCAGAAGGGGCGAACGAAGCCACCTGGCAAAACCTGCGGCGACAGTTGGAAGCGACGGGGCTGGTGCAAGCCGAAACCCTACCGGGAGTCAACCCGCCCTTTCTCAAGTTCCACCCGACGCTGGCTCCCGTGTTGTGGCGACAGTTGGCAACCGAGGAGCGAGAAGCGCTGCTGGTGCGCCACCGCCAAGCCTACTACCAACTGTCGGGTTACTTGTACCAGCAAGATCGCCAAAACCCCTACGCCGCCCGCGCCATTGTCCTGCGGGAACTGCCCAACCTGCTATTTGCGGTGCGGAACGCCCTCGACGCGGCTGACGAGAACGCGGTTGATTTTGTCGATAGCGTCAACAAATTTCTCGATAACTTCGGGCTGAACAAAGATCGCGCAGAACTGACGCGACGGGCGGAAGCGCTGGCAGAACCGGGCTCGCGCAACTGGTATTTGGCACAGGGCAACAAGGGCGAGCAACTGTTGGCGGCGGGGCGCTACGGGGAAGCGCAGCAGGTGTTCGAGGCAATTTTGCAGGTGTTGGGAGAGGAGCCGAGTTACGATCGCTGCCTGACGCTCAGCCGACTGGGGCGCTGCTTGCGGCTTCAGGGGCAAGCGGCACGGGCGGCGGAGCGCTACCGGGAAGGCTTGCAAGTGGCGGCACGGTTGGAGCCGTCGGACGGCGTGAAGCGACAGACAAGCAATTTGCAAACCGATCTCGCGAACGGACTGAGGGATATGGGCGATTTCGACGGGGCGCGGCAGGCTTACGAAGCATCGCTGGCGATCTACAAGGAAATTGGCGATGCTAGGAATGAAGCGACGGTACAATTTCAACTCGGAACCCTGGAAATGCTGCAAGGCAACCTCGTCGAAGCAGAACAGCGATATCGAGAAGCACTGGCGACATTTCAGCAATTCAACGAACCTGCAAGCGAAGCTATTACTTGGAATCAACTGGGCAATCTTTACCAAGAAGTGCAACAGTGGGAGGCGGCGGAGCAAGCCTATCGACAGGCGGCACGTCTTCTCGAAAGCCAGGGGAATTTGACTTATGCGGCGCAGACTTGGAATCAGTTGGCGATCGTCTGCAAAGGCTCTGGCAAACTGGAAGCAGCAGAGGCGTGGTATCGCAAGGCGATTCGAGGGTTTAAAGATGGGAGGGATCGCATTAATGAATCTAAAGCGCTCAGCAACCTCGCCGCCTTACTCAAAAACGACCCGAACCGCCTCGCCGAAGCCCGACAGTTGGCAGAAGAAGCCCTCTCCATCGACAAAACCCTCGATCCGGCAGCGGCCGAAATTTGGAAAACCTACGAACTTCTAGGCATCATTGCCCGCCAACAAAACGACCCGGAAACGGCTCGCGAGTACCGCCGTGCCGCACGTCAGGCAAAAGCCGCCTACGCCGGAACCCAGTACGAATTACAACAGTTTGCGCTCCTGATTTCGGCAGTGGTGGCGGCGGCAAATGGCAATACGGAAGTGCGTCAACAAATAGAATCGGCTTATAGTGAAGTGGGAGATAATGTTAATCCTTTAGGTGTTGCCATCCGGCGCATTTTAGAGGGCGAACGGGACGAGGAGACGCTGTGCGATTCGTTGAATTTAGCCGATTCGATGGTGGTTGTCGAAGTTCTTCGACAATTAAAAATGTAAAATTAAAAATTAAAAATGGTAATCCTGCAACCATGGTGTAGAAACCCGGTTTCTGAAAGGATAGACTCGAAGTTTCTTTGTCTATAAGCGAGAAACCGGGTTTCTGGGTTGAACCTGAATGCTTATGTTATTCTGGAGGCGGAGCCTCCACCATGGGTAGCGCCCCGGAGGAACGCTACGAGAGAACCGGGGAGAATGTTAAAATTGGGAGAACGGAAAACCGATCGCAATGGCAAAAGACCTCTTTCACGACACGGTTAAACGCGCCCTCCAGAAAGAGGGTTGGCGAATTACCCACGATCCCTATCCTCTCCGCTATGGCGTAGTCAGTCGCTACGCTCCAATTCAAAATTCAAAATTCAAAATTCAAAAAATCATTATCTACAACTCCAGTCAGGAGGTCATCGAACAATGGATCGAGTAAGCGAGTATCGTCGAATTATTCAAGAATATTTAACGGACTTTGCCAAACGCGACGGCCATTCCCAACTCGTGTTTGACACCGATCGCGATCGCTATTTGGTGTTGCATAACGAATGGCGCAACGAATATCGCATCTACGGTTGTGGGATTCATCTCGACCTCATTGACGGGCAAATCTGGATACAGAACAACAGCACCGAAATTTACATCGATCGCGACCTCATCGCCCGAGGTGTCGAGGCAAAAGACATTATTCTCGGCTTCCGTTCTCCCAGCATTCGCGCCTTGCTAGCGGCTCGGCAATTTTCGTAATCTTGCAACCACAGATAAATAGGATGAACACTGAGTTCGCGGTGGTTTGAAACGGGCAAACCGCAAAATTTGCGGTACGATCGAAACAGTTATCCCCTCGTTCCTCTGGCTCTGCCAGGGAACGTTGTTCGGAGGCTCCGCCTCGTGTATTCTGGAGGCGGAGCCTCCACCATGCGTAGCGCCGCACTCGCTCATGGCCGATAAAATCACCTTTTTACAACCCGCACCCATTCGGCGAGACTTGCCGTTATTTATCTTTTTGCCGGGAATGGATGGCACGGGAGTTTCCCTGCGATCGCAAGTTCCCTTTCTACAAACCGCCTTCGACATTCGCACCCTCTACCTTCCTCCCGACGATCGCACGGGTTGGGAAGAACTCACCACCCGCACCCTGGAATTGATCGCCGCCGAATTGACAGA
>CAKZKB010000245.1 GCA_937121005.1 uncultured cyanobacterium
TTCGATAGGGTGGCGCGATCGACCTCTATGGCACTCGTTCCCAACCGTTCCAACAGATTTTTAGCATCTTTGACCCCAAAATATTGAGCCACAAATACATCTAACAGTTGCTTGTACCGCTTCGCCGCCGCATCGAAATCGCGGAAAAGCTGCTCGCTGCGCTCGACTTCCGCAAACGTGGCATCGCTGAGGGTACTAATTCCCCGCATGATGTTCGCCGCTTGCAACAACCCCACAAACGGCCCAGTTAAAAATAGTAACTGACCGCTTTCTTCTTGCGACATCGCCGCTTCTGCTTCCCTCGCCGTCGCACCGACGAGAGAATTTCCCCAGCGCAAATGGTGGTCTAAAAAACTCAACGGCGCACCCACTGTAAACGAGTGCAGCCACAAACTCACCTTTGCCAATTCTACCGCCATGCGATTGAGATCCACACCGTAAATACAGCGTTTCATCACTACTCGGTGTAACAAATCTTCATCCTTGAGACGTTCCGGCGCGATCGCGATTCCTTGTTCTGCCAAATTAGCCACAATTTCGCCGCGAATTCCGTCCAACATCTCCAAAATTGGGTTATTATCGAACCGAGTCAGTAAGCTGGCAATTTCGTCGGTGAGAAAATCCACCGCTTCTACGAGAAAATGTCCGCTTCCCATGGCCGGATCGCAAACGCGAATGTCGAGTAAAGTGGCGATCGCCTGCTTTTCCAAAGACTCGATCTGCTTGTTGAACTCGCGAACGCTCGCTTTTCCCAACCGCTTATCTTCTAAGCGCGTTCGCAGTGTTTCGATTTCCGACATCTGGGTTTCAAACTGCGCCACTCGCGCCTCTAAAATCGGCGTTAGGGTCTGGCGAACGATGTATTTTACGATATAATCTGGGGTATAATACGACCCGGTTGCCTTGCGTTCTCCCTTGTCATTTTCCAGGTGTACGCTTCCCGTTTCCGCATCGTCGATGGCGATCCGATATTCCAACAACCCCTCGTAAATTGACCCCAGTTGGCGCACGCCAAGGAAGCTATAATCGACGGGATCGCCAGCGATGCGAGCCAATTTGTCCAGAGCGGGTGCTAAAATCGCATCGGGGAGTTTGTACTGCTGTAAAAAATAGTTTTCTGGGTAGTCGTCGCGATGGCGATCGTCGGTTAACTGAAAGTGAAACAAGCCGCCATTGTAGCGCGGAACCTGCAACGCTGCATCGCCGCGATCGACAATTTGAAATAAATCGAGGAGTTTATTGTACCATCCCGTCGCCGTTTGGCTGAAGGTCGAACCGCGATCGAGCCGTTCGGCGATCGCTTGCGTCATACCAATCAAACCATATTCCCGATACGCCTCGAACTGACTGGGAAGCAAATTTTTTCCTTCCGCATACAGCAAGAATAAGATCTTATATAAAAACGAAAGCGTTGCTTCGTAAATGAACTGGGGATCCGGCGTATTTCCCCCTCGCACCACCGAAGTCACAAACCCACCCGCCAAGTCGGGAAAGACGCGATCGAACACTCGTTTTTTTAGTTCGCTTTCGACTTGCGTGGCGTAGGTATTGCTCCCTTCGCGAACGCGATCGAGAAAGGTGTTCCCGTAAGCATCTTTAACAAATGCGTCTCGGCGAAAGAACAGCCAGAAATATTTAAATGCGTCTCGCTTCTGTTCCTCCGTTTTGTCGCTTTCGAGAATATCCACCAAATCAATTTGGTACGACTCTTTGGCTCTAGAAGAGGCGTGGCGGTAGTAAAGTCGCCATTCTCGGCCGTTGGTTAAAATACCCCAATCGACCCCCGTTCCGGTTAAGTAGTTGACAATTTGGAACGAGGGATTTTCATTTTTGAGAATATCGCGCTTGTCGTTTTTAGAGACTTTGCTCAGCGATCGTTCCCAATATTTCGCCTCCGCGATCGCGCTAACTTTGTGATAAAATGCAGCTTCATCTCCCTGAAGTGGCAAGGCTTCATTTTTGCGCTCTTGCGAATCGAACAGGGCATAATCGGGACGTTCGGCGCGTCCTTTTCCCTTCGCCGTCACTTGAGTAATGTAAGCAAACCCGAGAATATTTAAAATGGGTTTAATCAGTTCTTCTTCCGTTTGCGACTCGTTCAAACCAGAAAGGTACGGTTTTTTGCTGGTGTAGAGTTCCAAAACGCGATCGAATGACTCCGAAACCGCCTCCTGCCATTCTGGAAGCTCGCGCAGGCGGCGATGGAGAAAATGTTGTGAAAATAGAAGTTTGCTCATAACAAGTGCGCGATTCCAGCCTCGATCGTCATACTTCCTTCTCAATTGTAGCAGCAAATTAGTCTTTAAGCTAATTTGTATTCAATTTAACCAAAATTTAGCATAATTTAACCAAAAATAAGGTCGATCGTCAGATTTACGCTATTCTTGTCCGAGTCTTACCACTTTATCAAACGTTGGATCCTGTTGGCGGCTGCCCGCAACTTTTATCCATTAAGGAACTTCTTTCGGGGACGATCGCGATAAAAGTTCTTTGACGGATGCCAGTTGCATTCAATCGGGTTATTGCTATAATGGCTTAGGGATGAGAAAGTTAGTATATGTTCGATCGATCCCCCCTCATACCTAAAAACTAAACCTAAAACAATGGATTTTACTGCTGCTTTACCTACATTCGTCATCACCCTGCGCGAAGGCGTAGAAGCCGCTTTAGTCGTCGGGATCGTTCTCGCTTGCTTGTACAAAGCCGAGCGATCGCACTTAAAGATCTGGGTATGGAGTGGGATCGCTGCGGGCATTGTTGCCAGTGCAGCCATTGGGTTTTTATTAGAATGGGTAATGACGATCGTCCGTCAGTCCGAGTCGAGTTATGCCACAGTTATCGAACCCCTTTTAGAGACCAGTTTGTGCGTCATCGCGATCGCGATGTTAAGCTGGATGTTATTGTGGATGACCCAACAGGCGCGATCGCTCAAAGGTGAAATTGAAGGGACGATCGCGGCGCAATTGCAACGGGAATCCTCGGCGGTGGGTTGGGGGATTTTTACCCTCATTTTTATTGCTGTGGCCCGCGAAGGATTTGAGGCTGTATTATTTATCGTCGCCAAGTTTCAGCAGGGTTGGGTTCCCCTTCTCGGCGCGATCGCGGGCGTATTGGGAGCCGTGACGATTGGGGTTTTGCTGTTCCAATTTGGCATCAAAATTAACTTGCGATCGTTCTTCCAAGTCATGGGTGTTTTCCTGTTACTCATCGTGTCTGGTCTAGTGGTTTCGGCATTCAAAAATCTAGATGCTACGGTGAGTGCTTTAGCCAGCATTAACCCCAATTTCGCCAATATCTGTTTGACGAATGGCGACTCTTGCATTCTCGGACAACGCCTTTGGGATTTGAAATCAACGCTCAACGACGATCGCTTCCCCGGTATTTTGTTAAAATCTTTATTCGGCTACCGGGACGAAATTTTTCTCGGCCAGGCGATCGCGTATATCCTGTTCTTGACCTCAGCCGGACTCGCCTATTTTCAAAGCATTTCAGGAGGAGGAGTGGCAAGGAAACCCCAAGAAAATACATAGCGGATAGCGGGTATTTGTAGGGGCGATTCGCGAATCGCCCCTACATCGTATCTCTTGCAACGGGATCTAGGCAATAGGCAAGTATTACCATGGATCTGCGGGAAGAACGGCGAACTTTTTAATTTTGCGAAAAGTCAGGGGCGTAGATTTTCTTCCCCCTGAACTTTTCAAGACTCAAGACGAATTGGAGCGTAGCGACTGACAATTCGGCTGTGGAAAAACGGCATGGGTTGGGACTTGGGAGACCAGATCCACTCGACCGTCTGGGGCGATCGTCCAACGGGTGGCTTCTCGAAGCGGTACGATGGGGGCAGCCTCGATCGCGGAGTTTGTTTCTGCTGCTTCGGTGTTTTCCAATTCTTCCCTTTCCTCGGTTGTCGTTACGGTAAAATCTTGGAAGTCGCGCCATATCACTTGTCCTCGGAACGGTTGGGTGGGATCGGGAGGCAAACCCCCGCGTCCGGTAACGGTAAAGCTACTCCCTCGCGTCGCATCAGCACAGCTAACAATAACGCGATCGCCCGCATCTACTGTATTATCTGGGAGCTCGAGCAATCCCGCACTGGCATCGATATCGGGAGTGTCGATCTCAACCGAGCCATCTAACCCAAATTGAGAACTGGCAGTAATATCGCTTTCGGGAGTCAGAAAAGGACGAAATTCGGTGCCAAAAAGACCTTGAGTGAAAATTTGAATGTTGCCACCGTTACCACCTAGTGCATTGGCGGTAATATCGCTGTTTTCCAAAGCGGCGATCGTCTCAGCATTCAGCATAATGTTACCACCATCGCCACGTCCTCCAGCTTCGGCTGAAATCGAACTGCCATCTCGCAATTGCAGCGAACCGGATACCGCGATCGACAGGTTTCCACCCACCCCAGAAGCAGAAGCAGCAGCAATTTGACTGCGATCGTTTAACTGCAAGCGATCGACCGCAATTTCCAAGTTACCGCCGCTCCCAATCCCCTCACTTCCAACCCCGATCGCGGCCCGATCTGTTAATATTAAACGAGGAGTTGCGATCGTCACATTTCCCCCATCTCCGGTTTCGAGAATCCCTAGATTCGAGTTGCCAGCACGCGCAGAAATAACCTGTTGGTTAAATGTCGGAACGTCTGCCAGTTCGATGGACTCCGAGACTCGAATGACAATTTCTCCACCGCGAGCCGAACCAAAAGTATTACTAGAAATTACTCCTCCATCCGCGATCCGCAATCGTGGCGTTTCGACGGTGATGTTTCCCCCGTCACGCTCGGCGAAAGCACTACTATCTAAACTACTGGAAAATACGCCATCGGGACTCTCTCCAATAATCTCAATGGACTCAGATGCTGTAATTGATATATTACCCGCAGGGCCGCCTAATGCCAAAGTACCATCTGGAAATAGGAATCCAGACTGAGTTCCAATTCCTCCACCGTTACCCAACGCAAACGCTCGGGTATCAATGATGATATTACCACTTTGTCCTTCTCCTAAGTTGGTCGAACTAATATCAGAACTCACTAAGGCGTTCGCAGGCGTGTTGTTCCATTCAAAGCGATCGCTACGAATGATGATGTCTCCGCCTTGACCTCTCCCTCCAGGCGCAACGATCGCACTCACCAATGCGTTTTCCCGACCGATAACTTGTTGTCCGGCGATTTCGATGTTTCCCCCAACGCGATCGCCAACGACGGGATTGACGATCGCGGAATTTGATAACTCTAAGGTGTCTCTAACGTTAATAGAAATCTTTCCCCCTCGAGCGTCGAGCAGAGAAGCGCGATCGAAATGAATATTTCCGGCTTGCAAGTTGAGATCTCCAGGATTTCCAGTGGCTCCAAATTCGACTCCGGTGGTAATGCTTGTAAACGTCGATCGAAAATCGCCAAATAAGAAAAGTTGGTCGGAACCTGACAGATTGGCAGCTTGCAAAAGAATTGCTTGAAAGGCTAGGGGATTGGTGAAAGTTCCAATGGTTTGTATGCGATCTAATATCTGAATGTCGATATTTCCTCCTGCTCCGGCACCGAAAGTTGTACTCGCGACGATCGACCCCTCTACCAGTTCCAAATTGGTGGCGTTGATGGTAATTCCTTCACCATCTAAACGACCCAATGTATCGGCTAAAACTCGAGACTGACCTTGCAGCACTACAGTCTCTCCAAATACCTGGATGCGGCCGCCTCCTTCGCCACTACTGCTGACGATCGCTCCATCGCTCAATGTAATATTTCCGCGTTCAAATTCAATTGGATAGTTCGCCTGCCAACTGCCGTTTGTTTGTGACAATTCGACAGAAAAATTCCGTCCGGCTCCCAATTGGATCGCGCCGTTGGGAGCGCTTACCGAACCGCGATCGATGTCGATTTCGCCAGCAATTAAGGCTAAAGTACGACCGGGAGAAACAGTTAACCCCGATCGCACTCCACTAGGATTGGCTGCTATAGAACCATTAACGATCGCGCCTGGATTGTCCCCCAACTGCAAACCGACGGGGACATTAACTGAGAGTAGCGGTGTTGCCCCCGACACGCCTGACGTGCTAAACTCTAACCCATCAGCAAACTGCAAACTCTCGGCGGTACTGGCGAAAAACGAACCACCAAGTGCCAAACTAGCATTCTCTCCAAAAACAATACCGTTGGGGTTGAGTAAAAAGAGATTAGCAGTTCCGTTGGCACGAATTAAACCATCGATATTAGAAATATTTCCCCCCGTCACGCGAGTAATAATATTGTCGATCCCCGCAGCATTATTAAAAACGGCTTCCGTCCCCGTCGGAAGGGAAAACTCCGAGAAACTGTGAAATAAATTCGCTCCCGCACTCGTTCCCCCATCGATCGCGAAGGTATTCCCATCGGGAGTGACGATCGCGTTTTGTGGTAACGTAGAATCGGGGACAATTTGAGCCGAGACGGGGGAAGCGACGATCGCGATCGACCCACAGGCGATCCAGAACGGAGAAGGTGTCATAAACCAATCGACGAAGAGGTTGTCTCCATTATAGCTCCGAAATTTCACGGAAACGGTCGATCGATTAATATAAATTTTGCTGGTTGTTCGTTGTAAGCATTCAAGTGAAGCGTGGAGATCCCCCCTAATCCCCCTTATTAAGGGGGGAATTGCTTAATCGGTCTCCCCCTTATTAAGGGGGACGGAAGGGGGATCTGGCATCCATTTTTGATGATACCTGAATGCTTACCATTACTCATTGCTCATTGCTCATTGTTCATCGTTCCAAGCGCACGAATTTCTTCTTGCCGACTTGCAATACTTTCCCGTGCAACTGTTCGGGAGACTCAACGGTAAAGTTGACATCGCTAACGCGATCGCCATCTAAACGCACGGCTCCATTTTGGATTTGTCGCCGTCCTTCACCGCTACTTTTACACAACCCACTAGCATTGAGAATGTAAAATAATTTGGCCGGAAATTCCACTTCGCCTAAAGAGAATTCGGGAACCGCTTCCGTTGTCTTGTCTCCTCCTTGTACCAGGGTGATCGCGGCCGTTTGAGCTTCTTTAGCTGCCGCTTCGCCATGATATTGAGCCACTACATTGAGCGCTAATTCTTTTTGTCGCTCTCGGGGATTGTCGGGCAACGCAGTTAAATCTTGGTGCGTCAGCAGTTCAAAATAGTCTTGAATTAAATCATCCGGCGTTTTCTCCAGTTTGGAATACATCGAGAGCGCGTCTTCTTGCAATCCTACGAAATTATTGAGCGACTTCGACATTTTTTGTACGCCATCTGTACCGATTAAAATCGGCAGCAACAAACCGAACTGGGGTTTCTGTCCGAAATGGCGCTGCAAGTCCCGGCCGACAGCCAAATTAAACTTCTGATCCGTGCCGCCAAGTTCGACATCGGCTCGCACCGCAACCGAATCGTATCCTTGCATCAACGGATAGAAAAACTCGTGCAAATAAATCGGGTTTCCGGCAGCGTAGCGCTCGGCAAATCCTTCTTTAGCCAGCATTTGCCCGACGGTCATTGTTGCTAGCAACTCCAACGTTTTCGCTAGATCCAATTGCGACAACCACTCGGAATTGTAGCGAATTTCCAGGCGATCGCGCGTGTCGAAATCGAGCACGGGACGCAGTTGTTCGAGGTAAGTTTCGGCGTTGCGCTTCACTTCGTCGGGGGTCAACTGACGGCGCACTTCCGATTTCCCAGTAGGGTCGCCAATGCGAGCGGTAAAGTCGCCGATAATCACAATGGCGGTATGTCCGGCATCTTGGAAGGCTCGCAACTTGCGAAAGGGGATACTGTGACCCAAATGCAATGCCGATCCGGTGGGATCGATACCGAGTTTCACGCGCAAGGGACGATCGCTCGTTTCAATTAAGCGTTCTAAGTTTTCGCCGGGATCCTCAGAGTCCGGTTGGTGGGGAAAAATTTCGGTCGTACCCCGGTAGAGCCAAGAAAAATCAGCCATTTCAATAAGTAATGAGCAATGAACAATGATTAGGCGTAGGTTGGGTTGAAGCATGAAAACCGTTTGACAACGCATCAACGAACAACGAACAACGAACAACGGAGTCCAGCCACTTCTGAATTCTGAATTCTGAATTCTGAACTCTGGAGGTATCGTTCCTCTACCCAACCTACGAGATTAAGGACGCGATCGCGCTAACCATATACTCTACCAAAGGACGCGATCGCCCTCGCACCTCCGGCAACCGCTAAAAATATGCTGCCATATCAGGCGCGAGTCAGAGCAACGCGGCGATCGGGTGCAACCCTGGCCAGTGCGGCGCGGATGCTGTTCAAAGCGCTATCGAAAGAATTAAGCCTGTTTGCCGATCGGTCAATGGGGGGCTTTATATTGTCTGCTTCTAGAAACCCGGCAGAGAAACCTCTAGAATAAAGAGAGTTTTGAGGTGATACCGATGAAAAACAGTTTTTGGGGATCGATCGCGGCCTGTGGACTGGCGATCCTAACGGGTTGCAATTTTGCTGAAGGGGAAACCGATACCAGTGCTTTAGAGAGCACAGAAAGTGACAACTGGCAAGACCCTAACGATACAAATGCCCTCGGCGGACGCGATCGCCAGTTCGTATTTCGCGATTCTGAAAACGTGCGCCGCATTGTCTTCGCACCGAAGATCGACTGAACGACGATCGATGGCTATATCGATGTCACGTTGGGTGAAAACGATATCTATTT
>CAKZKB010000246.1 GCA_937121005.1 uncultured cyanobacterium
GCTTTGGGTTGTCAAAGTGTTGTATTTCTCCCCCCAAAAAACGTTAGAGTAAAAGGGAGCGCTTCTGCAAGCTGGGAGCGCCACTGTAGGGAGGAAAACACGCCGATGATGGCACTATGGACAACTGTATCGCAACTGAGAGCTAGAGTTGCTGGAAAAATTCAACGCCTGTGGTGGAAAGTGCTAACTGCGATCGGCGTGACGCGGTGGTTTTTAACGTTTGCTTACCGCCAATTGACTCGACCTGACGAGATCGTTTTAGAAGGCATAAAACTAGCCGTGCGCGATGACTTTTGGCGTTCGCGAGAACCGCTATATTCGGAGAAATACGAGCGATCGGAGCTCGCTATTCTCAAAGACAAACTCGTCGCCGACGATCGGGTTATGGAGTTGGGAACGGGACTCGGTTTGCTGTCGAGTTTCTGTGCCAAACGCATTGGTTCGAGTCGCGTGTTTACCTACGAAGCCAATCCCGCTTTAGAAGATTATATTCGCCAAAATTACAAACTGAACGACGTTAACCCTCATTTAGAACTTTGTTTGCTAGCCAAAGAACCGGGAGAACGTAGTTTTTATCGTGGGAAAAACTTTTACTCTTCTTCAACGGTGCGCCGCTACGACAGCGATACTGAAATTCGCGTTCCCGTCAAGTCATTTAATGCGGAAATTCGCCGCATCGATCCTACATTTTTAATTGTCGATATTGAAGGCGGCGAGGTGGAACTGTTTGAATTTGCGGATTTGTACAACGTCAAGAAACTGTTAATCGAACTGCACGATCGCGTTGTTGGTAAAGAGAAGATAGAAGCGGTAAAAGCAATCTTGACAAAAGCGGGATTTGAAATTTTAATTGCATCAGGAGACGAATTGTTTTTACAGCGATCTTGACTTTTGTGGCACGATCGTAGATGAACGTGAGTTCGACAGCAATGGAATTGCCCTCACCCCAAACCCCTCTCACCTCCAGAGAGGGGCTTCAAAGAGGTAGTTTTCCATTGCTCCTCCCTATCCCCAGGGGAGAGAGGGAGGCCGGGAGGGTGAGGGTATCGAACTGACCTACAAATCGGTTACGGAGTCGCTAGCGATCGACGGTTGGGGTTGAGGTTCGACGATCGTCGCTTCCACTTGTACGACCCCATCATCTTCGCTACCCAAGCACCGGGCCGCCTGCAACGACAGATCCAAGATCCGAGGTTCGATATAGGGGCCGCGATCGTTGACTCGAACGATGACCGACTTGTTGTTTTCCAGGTTAGTGACTTTCAAGTAGGTATCGAAGGGTAGCGACTTGTGGGCCACCGTAAAGGCATACTGATCGTATTTTTCCCCGTTGGCGGTGAGCCGGCCGTGAAAGTAGGGGCCGTACCACGAGGCTAACCCCGACAAGGTACGTTCGGTGGGGGTCAACTCGTGCATTCGGATCTGAGCTTCGGTCAGACTCAACGGCGGTGTCGCCAAGGCCGATCGCAGTTGGTTGGCCCACTCGATCGCTTGCAGGTGGGCATTGGGTTTCGGCTGGCTGGCCAAATCCCAACGGACCGGAAACAAGACGCGATCGCCCGCTTCCACCGCTAGCTGACCGTCCCGGGCGACCGGACGGATTTGATGGGGGGCCAGGGTCGGATCTTGTAAAAAGTCCTCCACGCGCCCGGCCACCTCTTCGGCATAGCGGCCGTCGGAGACCTCGGCGATCGCCCGTCCCTTGACCCAAATTTGATAGGTCGCCCCTTCGTCTTCACTCACCTCGGGGCGAATGGATCCCGAAGCTAACAAGGGCACGTACTGTTGCGGGTTTGGATAGCTGACGGTGGCCCCTTCTTCAGTTCGCCGCACGACCATAGCCGCCGAAGGCCGTTGCGGCCAGCCGACAATAGTGGCCGGGTGGCCCGCAACGGGCCAGTTCATCCACGATCGCCAGCGCTGCCAAGAACGAGCGATATTATCGGGCACTCCTTTGTTTCCATCGGCGGAATTGCTTTCCGGACGAGATTTTGCTTTTTCTTCCGGAACGCACAAAGTCTCGTGCGAAGGATCGATACGAAACAGCGATCGCAGCAACGGCTTCACGCGACTCAAGTAAATTGGAGGTTTTCGATCTCTGGTGACTGGGGTCTGGCGATCGCGAGGGCGACTCCGGGATCCCCATCCTGTGGCGACGGCATTGCGGCTGGGCGCGCGCACCTCAGAAACCATCGCTCCTCGGTCTCGAGCCAGTTCGTACTCCCACACTGGCCCGAGCAATTGGCTCGCGCAAACAAAAAAACTTGACAGCGAGGCCAGCCACAAAATCCCAAACGATTGCATCGGTTGCGACAACTCCCTTATTCAAGTTTGGTTTAGCTCTGGCATACTTCAGAACCCCCTCACACCACCCAAGATCGGAGCCGGCCAAAGGCGCTAGAATTGACTCCTATTCGCAGGGGATCGCTGATGAACCACCGAGAGCAGCTTTCACGTATCTTACATTACATTTCCTTAATTTTCATTAATTATCCCAATTTTGTCACTTTTTTTGGCGGCGAGCCCCAAAAACGCGATCGCCTGCGGGGGGCCGCAGGCGGTTTGCAGGGGTGGGTTGCTGGGGGGCGATCGCCTCAACCGGCCACGGTTTCGAGCAACTGCCAGCGATTGTTGCGGTCTTTCCACTTGTCGTTATCGGCAATGGCTCTGGTGACGCTATCGAACATTTGCTTGCAGTGATTTTCCCGTTTTAAGGGGAGCTCCTCGTTTTTAATCACCACGTTCATGCGAATTTCCTGTCCGGGATCGATGGGTTTGTCGATCAACACCTCCACCGTCACTAACTGGGAAAACGACACTTTTCCCGGTATTTCCCGCGCCATTAAGTAGTCGGCCGTTTCGTAAATGATGTCGAAACGGCAAGATTTGAGAATTTCGGTTAAAAAACCGCGCAGGCGCTCGATTGGAGCATCTAAGTCAACCACGA
>CAKZKB010000247.1 GCA_937121005.1 uncultured cyanobacterium
AGGTGACAGCATAATTGATAATATCAGAACTGCCCACACCTTGCAAGCGAGCGTTCGTCCAACCGAACCAACCGCCGAGTTGCAAGCGATCGCTGAGGTTGATACTGGTTTCAAACCCATAGGAGTTGCTGTGGACGGGGGTATCGTCGGAGAAGTTGGGAATGGCAAAACCGGAAAGATTCAGGTTTCCGAGATCGGTTCCCGTCCCGCCAAAGACGAACGGACGATCGAAACCGAAGGTGTTGATATCGTAGCCGTGCAAATAGGTTAAACCGAAACGCACGTCATCAGAAGGGGCAATTCGCAACTGTCCCATAGCCGCAAAATTGCCGTTAAAAAGTCCAGCTTTTTCGTCGGGATTGTTGCCGCCGCGAGCCAAGTATCCGGCTTGTAGGGAAATAGCATTGTTCAAACGATAGTCGAAACCAATACCTTGCCCGCCTGCACCTAAGCGGTAAATGGGGTTTCGTTCTGCAAACCGCGATAGCGCTCCCGTACCGCCGCCTCCAGCTTCTAAACCTTCGTTGAAGGTATCGGCATAAAACCAATGCCCCCCTGCATTTGCCATAATTGTGGTTGTCAAATTATCGCCTATCGGAAAGCGATAGTGCAGGCGATCGATGCGGATATCGTTATCGCCTAATCCATCGTAAGCAAAGCGTCCCTCGTTCGTACCAATTTCGTCGGCGAAGGAGTTGCCAATGTTGCCACCTGTCAAGCGAGTAAACAGGGTATCGCGGCCGGTAAAACTGGTGACAAACATCAACCGAATGCGATCGGAAAAGGTGGCTTGGGTTTCATCTTCGCTGTCGGTTGTGCCATCGCCACCGAAGGTATCGGCGAGGTTAAAAATGACTTCTCCTGAAAGGCGAGTCGTGGTGGAAAATTGATGGTCTTCGAGAAATTGAACTCGTTCTTCTAAAGAGTCTGCGCGGCCGCGCAAGGTAGCGAGTTCGGCGGCGAATTCTTCTTGCAATCGCTCGATATTAGGTAAACGAAAGTCGCTTTCTACTATAGGTTGAAGAGCGAGAATAGCATCAACGCAAGCATCTAAAGCTGCTGCAAATTCGTAGCGAGTCAGGGTACGATTGCCACGATACGTGCCGTCAGGGTAGCCTGAAATACAGCCGTAGTCTTGGATGAGATTGTTGAGGGCTTCTCGAGCCCAATGTCCCGGCGGTATGTCAGAAAAGTCGTCTACGGAGTTGATTTGGGAGAGGGGAGACTGGTAAATTTCGTCGCTGCTGGCAAGTTGTTTTTCGAGAGACAGTTTTGACGATCGCGCCGTTTCTTGGTCTGCGGCGATCGCCTCTGAAGATACAAATGGAAATGCGGAAAAAAGGACAAGAAAGGCGAGTAAAGAGAATCGAGATCGAAGGTTCATTGAGAGTTCCTCACACCAAGTTGATGATTGTTTATCGGCCAATATTCAGGTATCCAAATTGTCAACGGGCGTAGAAACCCGGTTTCTCAACGGATAGACTCGAATTTTACCTGGCGATCGGCCAGAAACCGGGTTTCTCTGTACCACCTGAATGCTTACATTTATCGTAAACCAAATTCGACGATCGCGGGGAGAAAGTTTTTATTTTCGTGTCCCGATCGACTCAGTTTAATCAAGGCGAACCGTTGCAATGGCGTTAAGGTTTGCCATTGTTCTGGCTGCAATTGGATGTCGAATTCGGCCGCTTTTTGGCAAACCGAATCGGGCAAACTCGGTAAATGCCAAGGTGGATCGGGATCGATCGCCAAGTCTTTAGGGGTTTCACCCGCGCGATCGCTTACTAACTGGCGTAAAGTGTCGCGATAGCTGGCAATTTGGGCCTCGGTGGTACAAAGCGCAGACACGAGAAGTTGGCGATCGTCTGCTGTCAAATTGTGCCAGTGGTGTAGCTTCAATTTCACCCCGCAGGTGTCGAGTTTGTAGCGTACCTGCATGGGAATACAGCGCAGGGACTCGACAAAATCGCGCTCGAATTGGAAAAATTCGTTCATAAGCAAAGATGAAGTCAGGTTTGTTACATTTTGCAAATCAAAACGGTAACATCGGCTACTTTTCGTTAATTCTCGGCTACAATGCAGGTAGGGGCCAGCGTTGATAGGAGAATTTTGTGTTATGTACGATCCGAGGTCAGACGATCGCTCCCGTTGGCGGAGTCAGTCGGGCGATACTACTGATAAGGTAGAAGTGGCGATCGGAGTCGTTCTCGCCGCATTTGTTGCGGGTGCGATTCCCTTTTGGTGCGCCTTAAATTTTGCCGACGGTGCGAGTCGAATTCCGGCGGTGTCGGGAGAGGCAACGTTGTGGCAAGAAATCGGAGAAAAGCCCCCTTCGGGAATTAAAAATTAAAAATTAAAAATTTTTGAATTGATGAATTCCGAGTGAGACTTTGTTTCCGTATCTATCCCCGATCGCATCCATTCTAGGTTTGTAAAACCAGCGATCGCGTCGGTTCTTCTTCAGGAGATTCTACTCCTACTGGCTGCACCTGTACCGCACAAGCCTTGAGTTCCGGTTGCAACGAATCCGGACAAGATTCGGCGTGGGTGAGGGCGTTGGCTTCAGCATTTTCGGCCCACAAAAAGCCCCAGTGCATGGGAACGAAAACCGTTCCCGGCGCGATCGCTTTGGTGATTTTTGCCAGTAGTTTGGCCGTTCCGCGACGCGATCGTACGTTGACCCAAGTTCCATCGATAATGCTTAAGCGATCGGCAT
>CAKZKB010000248.1 GCA_937121005.1 uncultured cyanobacterium
TATTTTACCCGAAGTCCAGATGACGTGCTCGCGGGCTGCCATTATTAATGACGGTCGCGTGGTGGCGATCGACGCGATCGAGGCGTTGATGAACCAGATCGCCGAAGGAAGCGGGTACGAGGTGGAAGTGGAAACCGAAACCCTCCCGCCAGAGTGGTTGCAGAACATTCCGGGGGTTAACACCGTCGAAGTTCTCGAAACAGGGGTGAGAGAAAACCGCCACCGCCTGCGGGTTTTTACGGAGGCGGGTAGCGAACCGGGGAAGGAGATCGCAGCCGCAGCGATCGCCGCCGGGATGGGATTGTGCGAAATGCGCCGAACTCGCGCTAGTCTCGAGGAGGTGTTTCTGAAGCTGACCACTCGAGACGCGATCGCGATCCCACCCGAGACGGTTGAAAAAGAAGGGGAACGATCGGACAATAATTTCAACGCATCAACGAACAACGAACAACGAACAACGAACAACGAAGAGGATTCAGGCTTGAGAGACGAAGGATGAATATTGATTTCTCCCCAATCCCCTAATCCCCTAATCCCCCAATTCCTCATACCTCACACCTCATACCTGAATATGAAAACAGTCGTCGGAAACATTATCGCCATTTATCGCAAGGAATTACAAGGCTATTTTGCCTCGCCTCTGGCGTTGGCGATCGCGGCCGTGTTTTGGCTGGTTTCCGGCTTCTTTTTCGTTGTTATTTTACTCGGTCAAGATGGGATTATCGCCCAAGTTGCCACCCGCGACAGCATGGGAATTACCGATCCGCCGATCGATGCACCTTACGAGTTCTTGCAGTTTTTCCTCAGCGTCATGGGATCGTTTTCCCTATTCGTACTTCCCATGCTTTCTATGGGATTGTATGCTGAAGAACGCAAGCGAGGCACGCTAGAGTTGCTGGCGACTTCTCCATTATATAACTGGACGGTGGCGACAGGCAAGCTCTTAGGGGTACTCACGTTTTTTGTGGCCATGCTGATGCCATTGTTGCTATACGAGGCGATCGCGTTTGCAGGGACGAACCCGCCATTTCCAGCGGCCATTCCCTTAGTCGGACACGCGGCTTTAATTCTGTTGGGGGCCAGCATTTTATCCTTGGGAATGTTCGTGTCTTCGCTAACTGAAAGTACCTTACTGGCAGCCATTTTAACCTTTGCGTTAGTATTGTTTTTGTGGGTAATCGATAGCGTGGCCCAAAATGCAGGCGGGGCATTGGGGGCAACATTGGAGCATCTGTCGCTGTTAGATCGCTATTCTAACTTAATTCGGGGTGTTGTCGATACGAGTAGCATTATTTTATTTCTCAGCTACATTGTTCTCGGCATTTTTCTCACGGCTCAATCGATCGAAGCGTTACGCTTCGGGCGATCGTAAACCCCATTTGCTTATAAAATCATGATTTCCAAACCGATTTCTTTTCCCGATATTATACAACAGATTCGTTTTCGTTACGAAGACGACATCGATCGCCTCGACACATTCTCGTTTCCCGAAACCGATCGCCAAGAGTTGCGCGAAGATCTGCAAGGACTCGGCAAGGATCCTCTGGCTAATGCGTCCGAGGAAGTCATTTTTGAACTGCTAAATACGCGCTTGGACGATCGCAATGCCGAGCGATTTTACCGTCGGACTTTGTTTCCTTACCTGGATCTGCCTCGACGATCCACATACGCGATCGCGCTTCTCATTCACGCGATCGTCTCGCAAATGAATCCGAAAAGCTGCTATCTCAACGTCGGAACTTGGTATGGTTTTGCCTTTTTTGTCGGCATGAGCGTTCCAGACAAACTCTGTTTTGGAGTCGAGGATTTTTCCTCTGGCGGCGATACCCGCGATCGGCGGCACAACTTTTATCGCCAATTTCTCAAGCAAAAAAACAAACATCATTTTTTCTTTGAAGCCGAATGCGAAACTATGCTAGAATTGTTTCAGAAAGTCAAGATCGGCTTCTTTTTCTATAATGCCTCTTGCGAGTTTGAAGATCAACTCAAAGCCTTGATGCTGGCCGAACCCTATTTCGACGATCGCTGTATTGTCATGGTGGACGATATCAATCTCAAAGCCACCAAAGAAGCGACGATGGAATTTATGAACTATAGTCGCGAACCGTACAAGGTCATTTTTGAAAAGTCCACGCCTAAAAACGATTATCCCACCTGGGGAAATGGTATCACGCTCTTACAACGCCTGTAAACAATGGAGAACAAATCGCGATCGAAAAAACGCTATTGGCAATATCTATTTTTGCTGTCCCCTTTCTTTTTGGCGGCTGGCTTTTCGGCTGGCTTCTTGACGGGAGAATGGGGGATCGTCCCCGTTACTTTTATTGTCCTTGGTGGGGCGATCGCCTGGGCCGCTTTGGTCTACAAAATTAACAGCGATCGCGGATTTTGGGGTCGCTATTCGACAGAAACTAGCATCAACGCCTTGTTTTCCACTGCGGCCATTTTAGCTATCTTAGCAGCAGTTAACTTTTTGGGGGCAAAATACGCCGCTAGCATTGACTTAACGGAAAACAAACGCTTTACCCTCTCGCCACAGTCGCAAGAAGTCGTCGCCAATTTGGAGACACCCGCTAAACTGTGGGTGTTCAGCATTCGACCCGCACCGGAAGAAGCGGCATTGTTAGACAATTACGAACGGGTTTCCGACGGCAATTTTGCCTACGAATACGTCGATCCGCAAGCGGACTTGGGACGAGTACAAGAGTTTGGGGTGACGCAGTTTGGCGACGTTTATTTAGAAGTTGGCGATCGCCGTCAGTTCGTCCAGAATATCAGCGATCGCCCTTTAAGCGAAGTCGAGCTTACCAACAGTCTGGTAAAATTGGTGGCAGGATCGGCACAGAAGATTTATTTCCTCTCGGGCCATGGCGAAAAGTCTCTCGCTGCGGCCGAAGATATCAGCATATCATCGGCTGTCGCTGCTTTGCAAGAGCGCAACTATGCCGTCGAAACGCTGAATTTAGTGGAAGCGGAAACCGTTCCCGACGATGCGGCGGTGGTGGTCGTGGCCGGGCCGACGGGAGAACTGTTCGAGTCGGAAGTTGAAGCGTTGCGAACTTATTTAGATCGCGGCGGAAGTCTCTTTTTAGCCATCGATCCCGATACGGATCCGGGAGTGGAACCGTTGTTAGCAGATTGGGATCTCTCCCTTGACGATCGCATCGCCATCGACCCGGAACGGTGGATGCAAGGCTTAGGGCCAGCCGCACCCGTGGCCGTCGATTATGGCGTTCATCCCATCACTGAAGATTTTGCAAACAACTTTTCGATTTATCCAGTAGTACGACCGATTGTGTTAGACTCAGAGGACGATCGCACGTTTCCTTTAGTGTTTACCAGCGATGCTAGTTGGGCCGAAAGCGATTTAGAAGAAAGTCCCGATTGGGAATTCGACCCGCAAAGCGATCGTCGCGGGCCGTTGGTTCTCGCAGTGGCATCGAGTCGGTTTATAGATGAAGGTGTCGCCGACAGCGATACTGATGAGGTGACAGAAACGGATGCGGAAAATGAAGCAGAAACCGACAGCGAGGCGGTGGAGACCGAAACGCTAGAGAATGATGCTGTTGTCACCGACACTGACAGCGATGAAGTCAACGAAGAAACCGAAGATAATGCTGATGTGACTGACACGGACAGCGAGGTTGAGAACGAAGAAGCGTCGTCTGAAGATGCTAATATTAATGACAGCGAAGCGGTGGAAACCGAAACGCCAGAAAATGATGCTGTTGTCACCGACACTGACAGCAATGAAGTCAGCGAGGAAACCGAAGATAATGCCGATGTGACTAACAGCGACAGTGAGGAAGTCGGCGATAAAACCTCGTCAGAAGATGCTACTATTACTGACAGCAACGAGACGGAAACCGAAAGCGATGTGACCGACAGCGACACTGAAGAAACGACGCTGAACCCCGAGTCTCGTTTGGTCGTGTTTGGCGACTCCGACTTTATGGCCGATGGCTTTTTTAACGGTCAGTTGAATGGCGATATTTTCCTCAACTCCATCGCTTGGTTGAGTCAAGACGACGATCGACCCTTGTCGATCCGTCCGCGAACCGCCGAAAACCGTCGCTTCGAGATCGATCCGCGACAGGCCCGCTTTTTGACTTGGACGGCCTTGGGAACCTTCCCGGTGGCGGGGTTTGCTGCTAGTCTAATTTTATGGTGGACGAGGCGGCGATCTCAATGAACAATGAACAATGAACAATGAACAATGAACAATGAGTAAATTCCCCATACCTTCACTGAAAACAACAACAGCTAACATGGGAAAAGTTACTGTTCGTATTGTCCTCACCAACTTAGAGGACTCGCTGCTGGTCGATCGCGGCATTCTTTCTCCCCAGGAAGTGCGATCGCTGGAGTCCGATCGTGCTATTGTCGATACGGGAGCCACGCGATTGTGTTTGCCAGCCGCTTTGGTTCGTCAGTTGGGGTTAAGATTCCAACGAGAATTGAATGTGAAAACTGCAGCAGGAATTCGTAAAGGTCGCCTGTTTCGAGGTGCAATTTTACGAGTGGAAGGACGAGACGGTATTTTCGATTGCTTGGAACTCCCCGACGGAACCGATCCGTTACTCGGCGTTATTCCTTTAGAGACGTTGGGGTTAGAACCGGATCTCAGACGACAACAGCTACGCTTGTTACCGATGAACGAGGAGGAAACTTACGAAACTGCTTGAAGTGAGTTTATCGACCAAAAGATGGACGGGTCGATCGCGTTTTTGACAGCTTGGGTTTTGATTTTAGAGACAAAAATCGCGTTTACAGTTTTTAATACCGTTCGTAAATCATATTCTTGAAAAGGGCGATCGCAGCTTCAGGGGCGATCGCTTTTTTGTGGGCATTTGGCAGGTAACAAACCATTGTGAATCTCAAGAACTCTTGAGGTTTCACGATGAAAGCCCACTCTTCTGAATTTTGCGGAAAGTCGGGGGTGTAGATTTTCTTCCCCCCGAACTTGCGAAAAGTCAGGGGCGTAGATTTTCTTCCCCCTGAACTTTTCAAGACCCAAGACGAATTTTGAATTGGAGCGTAGCGACGACTCTACCCCTACGCCGGATCTTCGGCAAAACTGGCCCAACGGACGAACTCAAACGGCCCGGCGAGCGATCCCCAAACCTGCTCGTTTGTATTGGGATCGAAACCGCGATCGAAACTGATAAAGCGATTTTCGTCAATTTCAAACTCGCTGGCTAAATAGGTTGTTTTCCCCTTGCGTTCGATGCAACATTTGCGACCCGGTTCCACTTCCCCCTTAAAACTGTTGCCAGTCCACCGGACAATATAACTGCATCCGCTCAGCAATTGTAGGCGATCGCGCGTCAGCGTCTTTAACTTTTGCGGATCCCTCGCCCCACCATAAAACTCTTCGGGATCGTCGATCGCGTAATTTTCAATAATAATGCAGTCGTCGCCGGGAGCTAAATTTAACACCCGCGATCGATAGGGTTGGTTCAATAAAATATCGTAAGCCTGCTCCACGTACAAACCGCGACCCGAGAGCAGATCCGCCGGAAGCGGACGGACGCAGACGCGGACGTGGGCAAAAAACGGCGGGTTCTCGAACGCCTGTTCTTGGTTGCTGAAGTCTCCCGCCATCCAGCGAGCCAGCGTAGCCACATCAGTAGAATGAGTCATTCGATTTTGGATTTTAGATCTGGGTATAGCTAAGATTATCATTATACCAAAACAATACACCAACCATCAGTTACAGCCAGCTAAATCGCGGAAGTCTCTCCTTTTCTCCTGGGTAGTGATACCGACGTACCAGAACCGGGATCGATCGCCCCCTGATGGCAACTCGCGATCTAACCGCCGCGTCTAAAGTCAGGCGATCGTCTTTACGGCTTTTGACTCTTTTTTCAACACGTCCTTGACAAACCTCACTTTTTCAGGCAAGAAACCGGGTTCTACGCCAGTTTATGGTAGGATGGCCGAATAGTTACGTTGTTCGTTGTTGCGTCGATCGTTGTTCGCCATGGAAGTTCAATTTCGCGAATTTAATCCCTTTGATGTTTGGTTTTGGTTGCAATTTGAAACCGCGCCGGCCCCAATGGAAAGGCAGTATATCGAAGAACTGTTCGACTCCTGGTTTTTAGTGGGAAAACTGGGCGGGTTTAATGCTGAAAACTTGCAAGTGCAAGATGAAGGTCTCGAAGTGAGTTATATGAATTATAACGACGATCGTGGCAACGATCGCTTAGTCGCGTTGATGCACAATATGGGAGAATTTGAATACGAAGGGGTTTGGGGTCGCTGTTGGTTCGATCTGGGAACCAGCGACGCGATCGCTTTAGATATTTTAATTAATGCCCTCGATCGTCTCAGTCAAGAATATGTCGTCATCGAACGCTTAGTCATTGGTGGCGAAAACCCAGACTGGCCGCTTCCCGACGATCGCGATACCTTTTTCTCCGAGAATTCTCGTAACTAATCGATGCTGTTAAGGTATTAGGTATTAGGTTTTAGGTTTTAGGTTTTAGGTGTGAGGTACGAGGAAGTAGGTATTAGGAATTAGGTTTTAGGTATTAGGGAGGGTACAAGGATTTAACTGGACACTGGACACCG
>CAKZKB010000249.1 GCA_937121005.1 uncultured cyanobacterium
GGCTGCGGCTTCCAAACGCACCAACCGATCGCGCAATTGTTGCCATCGCTGTTGGTTGCGATCGCTGGTTTCCCCTAACGCTTCTAAGGTTTGGGAATAGTCGCGATCGATGCGATCGACCTCTTCTTCTAAGTTCTGCAAGCGATCGAGGATTTCGGTTTGCGCCGCCTCCGCTTGCACCGCTTCCCGGCGGGCAATTTGTTCTTGCGACAGCAGGCGATAGGCGAACCAACTGGCAATTCCGATGGCGATCGCGGTGGCGATCGCCAACCCTGCTACCAACGTTTGCATCCCCGATCGCAACTCTTCGACTTGTCGGTACAGGCGTTCGACTTCCAGTTGCAAGTTTAACTGTTTGTCTTCCAAGTTCGGCAATGGCGCTTCCGAACCCGCGCCGCTAGGGTTGGGTGCGGTAGGTGGGTTTTTGGGATCGCGATCGGGCGCAGCAGTCATTTCGCGTACCTTTGACAGCGTTCAAAAAAAGTGTTACATCCTCAGATGGCAAAAAGTCGAATCGGGTGATAGTTCTATTTTAGTGCTTACGGGCGAGATTGCGGGATGTCCTCATTTAAGCATTAAATCGACATGGGCGAATCGATGTAGAGGGTGGGTTCTGGGGTGACGAAGGTGAGGTTGTAGGCAGCCAGGCGCACGGCGATCGTCTCGTTGGCTAATTCTAGCAGACGCTTGCGGAGTTCTAGGGAATTGTCGCTCGATCCGGTGATAAAAAAGATGATGCGAACGCGACTGCGGAAGCGATCGCGATTTTCGGGCTGGCAAAATTGGATTTGGCTGCTGGTTCGTTCTAACCCCCAAAACACTTGAGTCGATTCTTTAATCACTTGGGAGATGAGAGATTTTTCCCCATCTTTTAAGGTTTTGGCAAAGTCCAAGCATAGCATAGCCATGACTTTTTTACCGCGACTGATATTTTCAATTTTCATACTCGCCATCATCGAGTTGGGGGCGATAATCAGCGTATTTTGAGCCACTGTCCTAATTTTAGTCGATCGCAAGCCAATGGATTCGACTCTACCATATACATCTTCGCCGTAGGGGTTAAATGTGACTTTAATATATTCGCCGGGCACGTAGGGGCGATCGAGATACAGTTCGATCGTGCCAATTAACCGTTCTAATGCCTGTCTTGCAGCGAAGGCGACGGCGATACCGCTAATCCCCAAGCTGGCACTTAGGGCAATTAAATTAACGCGCAAGCCTCTTGCAAAAACGACGATCGCGAAGATCACAATGATAACATAAATCAATGTCTCAAACACGAGCACCACTTCGTTAACCGTACCGAACGAGCGCTGCACCACGTTAATCACCGATTGGCGAATAATTTGCCGTGCAATTTTAGAAGAGAACCAAATCACGCTGACTGAGAGTGCTAGATAGATAAAAACGCCTAAAAAGGTATAGAGATCTTCGTATTTTACCAGCAAATTTAGACATAGAGAAATAAAAGCGAGCGTCCCCGTCATCGTTAACGAGGTTTGAAAGGGTTCGACGAAGTTTGTGTAGGTTTCTTTGGCACTTGTTTTAAAGTAACGCTGGCTGAGAACGAACAGCCATTTAAAGAATTTTGGCAGCGATCGTCCCACAAATGGCGAAACCACCGCACCGACGAGAAACAATCCCACTCGCAACACCAATTCTAAAACGTATTTCTGAATTTCGCGATCGACTTCTACCATGTGAGGTGATAAGCAGTTGTATCATTATCTAACAACACCTCATAATACCATCTTTCCATACCCCTTCCCTTATTTTTTTGTAAAATGTATAAATACTTACATATTCATAGGCTGCGTTACGTCAATGGTTTTCTCTTCAAAGTCGAAGCTAATGCCATAAGTATTCAAGCGTTCGATGATATTTTCTCTGGCAATTTCGAGCAAGCTGCGCCGCAGTTCCATGGAGGTTTCGGCTTCTCCTAACACGAAGAAAACCGTCCTCCCTCGCACCCAAGATTGTCCCTTGTGGGTGAAGTCTTCAAAGGTGACTTGGGTTAAGTCGCGATCGATGCCTAAAATCTCTCGGGTACTGTCTAAAATTAACTGTTGAATCAAGGCTTTTTCCTCTTCTGTCATCGGCTGAAAAAAGGTAAGATCGACAATCAAAATGGCTCGCCGCGCCCGACTGAGATTTTCGATACTCATTTGGGCTAGGTTGCTGTTGGGGACGATCGTCAGTGTATTTTTTCCCGACAGGCGAACTTTGGTCGATCGCCAACCAATCGCCTCGACGCGCCCCAACATTCCATCATCTAAATGAATGTAATCCCCGACCCCAAAAGGGCGATCGATATACAGGACAATACTCCAGAGAATTTGTTCGACAATTTTTTGTGAGGCGAAGGCAATGGCGGCTCCAGCCACACCCAAACTAGCAACTAAGCCGACGATATTGATTTGGTGAGCCTGAGCGAATGCAAAGATAATCGATAGTAAAATAGTGGTCTTCATCAAAAAGCGACCGAGAGTTAGTAGTTCGCTGTTGATGTTTTGCCGATCTTCTAGGGCAATTTCTAGTAAGTATCGCTCGAACAAATCGTTGGCGATTTTGAAGCCAACAAAGCATAAGTTAATGCTGACAACAATACCAAAGGGAAACTCGATGGCTTGTAACCACAGGGAACCGCCTAATAGCAGCAAACTCCAATCGACGATCGCCAAAAATAGTGCCGCCGACAGGCGATCGAAAGAGGGGGCGATCGCGGTTTTATAAATCTCTTGAAATTCTGTCGAACCCACTCGCCCCACTAAGGCTTCGCTGAGGGGAGAAAGTCGCCCGGAAAATAAAGCGATCGCCAGCAGTAACAGCAAGAAAAGCGTCGCGCCAATTCTAAAAAAGATCGGCGGAAGCGCTTCTAAAATATTGGTGGCGATCGCGGCTGAAATAATCATGCGGGTTTAGCGACGATCGCGCCGGAACAATGCAGAGAGTCCCACCAACAACAACCCCGCGATCGCCGACGGTTCGGGTACGTCTGTCACCGGATCGGGTACGGGTTCCGGTTCCAAAATTGGTGGGGGAGGGGGAGGAGGTGGGGTAAGTGCAGTCAGTTTACCGTATAAAAAGGCTTGCGAGGTTCCCCCTTCTTGGGAGAGAAAATCGGTGACGATCGCGCTTCCCGGTGCAGCACTAAAACCGAGCAATTCTAGAGTATATTCGATCCCATTGTTGAAAAAACTTTGCGAACCAAAGGAATTTGCCCAGGAAATCTTGTCAGAACACGGCGTAATGCTATAATAAGGACAAGCTCCCGAATTGGGCGTTTCGTCGATATTCAAAGTGAAGTCAAAAGATTTGACCCCCAAGCCACTAAAATCGAGATTCAGCGACAAACTCGCCGCCGAAGCCGCATTATAAATGGGATTGTTGAAGTGGCGCAACCGGCCAATTTGGAAAGTGTCACCAGGGTTAAATACCGTCGTTCCTACGCCTTGGAAACCGAGTCCGCTTTGCTGCCAAAATTGACTCGTGTTGCCAGAAGCGGGTATCCCCCAACGCGCTTGATTCTCGCCAGTGGTATATTGGCTTTGGTAGTAAGATCCGTTTTGATAGTTCCAGTAGGAAATGTTGCTACCCCCGGTTACACCCGTCCAAACACCGTAAGATCGGTTGAGTGTCAAGGCGTTGGCGGGAAGGGTAGCGGTGAGAATGGCTGCGGTTAGTATGGGTACGGAAATTTTCACGATCGCCTCTTAAATGCGACAGACCCTTCTCATTATATTCACTGACAATGCGATCGTCTAAATTTGGGGAATAAAATTAACATTCGCACTCTCTTCCAACTGGCGAACGAGATCGACGCATCCCGAACAAGCGCAACCGAACAAATCTAAGGAACGTACCCGATCTTTGGCGCTGGTTTTCACCACTGACAGAGAAACGAGCTCGCTTTTGGCATTGTTGCTGTCAACTGTCGCCGGTTCGGTGGGAGAAGTCGGCGCAGCTTCGGCACGATCGCCACTCGCAAGTAACAGCGCGATCGTCAAAGAACCAGAACAAGTCAACGAGGTTAGTGTGTGGCCACGCATTAGTTTTATCCAGGTAGTTTGTCAGGTAGGCATCGCCTATCTACCAGGATAATCGATCGCAATCGTAATGGCAATCCCCAGGGCAATTAATTTTCGATTCCGATGGGATCGAATCCGACTGAACAGTTACGGTATTTGTAGGGACGGTTCGCGAATTGTCCCTACAAAAAGGCTTCCATCTGTTGCATTAATGGTAGTCAGTGGTATTACGTCATCGCTGCCTCGAACTTTTGATACTTCCACAAATCGCGATACAATCCCGTTTCCGAAAGCAAGCGATCGTGGGTTCCCGCTTGCACGATCCGACCGCGATCGACCACAAAAATGCGATCGGCACTAGCAGCAGCCGAGAGTTGGTGCGAGACAAATACTACCGTTTTGCGCTGGGTTCCTGTCGATAAATTGTGTAAAATTTGCGTCGCCGTTTGGTTGTCAACGCTGGAGAGGGCATCATCTAAAATTAACACGGGGGCATCGATCAGTAACGCTCGCGCTAGAGCCGTTCGCTGTCGCTGTCCTCCCGACAAAGTAATCCCTCGTTCGCCGACAATGGTTTCGTATTGCTTCGGGAAGTTGAGGATTTCCTCGTGAATTTGCGCTTGTTTGGCCGCAGTTTCTACTTCCCAACCTTCGGACTCCGGTCGTCCGTAGCGAATATTGTTGACAATGGTTGTGCTGAATAGAAAGCTATCTTGCGGCACGTAAGAAATGGCTCCGCGCAAATCCTGCAAGCGCAACTGAGTGACATCGCAACCGTCGAGAAATAGCTGTCCCTCTTGAATATCTAAGAGGCGAGGAATGGCATTGGCTAACGTCGATTTTCCCGATCCGACTGCGCCGACGATCGCCACTGTTTCCCCCGCTTCAATGTCAAAGTCCGCTCCTGTTAGGGCCGGAATTTCTGCACCGGGATAGGTATAGCTCAACCCGCGTGCGGTAATGTTGCCTTTGATATCTTCAGGAGAGCGATCGATGGCATTTTCGGGGTCTTGAATTTTGGGATCGACTTGCAAAATTGCATCAATGCGATCGATGCTGACTTCCCCGCGCTGGTAGGTTGTCAGCGTAAAACCGAGAATTGCGGTCGGAAACACCAAGCGTTCCACGTATAAAACTAAGGCCACAAAACCGCCAACATCCAACGTACCGTTAATAAGCGGACGGGATCCAAAGGCGAGTAAAATTAGCAAACTCCCCCCAGCTAAGGCTTGCAGCAAGGGAAATAAAATCGTCCGCGTTCGAGCTAATTTTAAGTTAGCATCGAGCAAATCTTTATTGTAGCGATCGAAGGCACGACGTTCGTTTTCTTCTTGAGCGTAAATTTTAATCGGCCCCATACCGCTCGTATCTTCTTGTACCAATTGACTGACAGTAGATAGTCGTTCTTGGACTTCCATTTGTTCCGATCGCAGGCGATCGCTCGACACCCAAACGAGAAGAAACATTAATGGATAAATTGCCAGCGCAAACAGCGTTAACCGGACATTAATTGCTAGCATGGCCGGTAACGTCAGCGCGTAGGCGAAAATTGTATTGACTAAACTCAAAACAGCAAATCCGAGCAGTCGGCGAATGTTATCCACGTCGCTTGTGGCTCGGTTGATGAGGTCGCCAATGCGATTTTCTGAAAAATAAGCGGGTTCTAATGTGAGTAAATGCTCGAATATTTCTTGCTTGAGATCGAACTCGACTTGGCGGCCAACTCCAAACATCCAGATCCGCGACGCAACGCGCACGAACCACATGGCTGTTGCTAAGGCGATGATAATGCCCGCATAATAGACAATGCGATCGAAGCTAAAGGTAACTTGTAGCTCGTCGATACCTTCGCGAATCAACCAGGGAATGTACACCCCTAAAGCATTGACAACCAATAATGCAAAGACCCCCAGGGTGGATTTTTTCCAGTGGGGTTTTAGGTAGGAGAGCAGCCTTTGGAAACGGGACATTGAGATCTCGAGTCGGGTTTGTTCTATCATATCGCGATCGCGCCTCAAAAAACCAGTTGATTTCTAGGGCGGTCTGCGACAGCGCACCTATAGCGATTTTTTTATATGCTATAATTGAATAGAAAGTACCGTCAGCTTTCTATTGCAAGATCTGTTTGCGGACTGGGAATTTTGGCGATCGCACTCAAAGTTTATAGCGTTTCCCAATAAGGTGCGGTACGGCAAAACCCTTGCTATAACTGGGATTCGCACCAGGCGATCGTACCTCATGTTTTTGAGGATTGCTATAGTTTGCATTACTACAACCTCCGACTCCGCGATCGACTACCAATTAATGAAGCAGAATTATGAGCTAGAATTCAGCTTTAATCGGTAATCTAAAGCCCTTTCATACATTTCCCTGAAGTATTTTGCTAAAGGTTGCTCAACGGTTTTATGTTCGTTAATGATAGAATTCACATCATAATCACTTAGCAAAGAGGTAAAGACAAGCCAACCAACTAATTGGGGCGTAGTTTGCAAAAATCGACGAGTCATCACTTCTTCTGCAAGGTTCCTTGCTCCCTTGTCATCAGTTAAAAATGCTTGATTTGTTTTTTTTGCGAAAACTATGGATGTCAACTCTCCCTTACCCAATTTTTTGCGTTTTTGAAGAATATCGACTTCTTGTAAGTCTTCTAAATCTAAGTGGTAACTTTTGAATTGTCCATCTTGAAGTGCCTTTTGTAAACGAGTTTGTAACACGCGATCTGCGTCTGAATAAGTTTTCCTGGGTTTATGCAAGCATTCATAGTGCACAAAATTAGTACAACAAAAAGAGCAACCTACTGACTTGGCCCTTTCATATAAAAGCCAAGATGACAAAACATTCCATATAGCACAAGTATCGGCAACATTAAGTTTTTGAAATTGTGATGGATCGAGTGACATATTCAAGATTCCTCCCCTAAAGCTGAGATAGTTGAGTTAACTCTCGTTCATTAACTAAGAGCATTTCTGCCAGTCTTCCTGCTGAGACAACACCTCTTCTGTAGGCATCAAGACACAGTTTAACATAGAAAACTGACAACCCCTTCTTTAAAAATATTTCTTGTCGCTCACGAGATCTTGTTGATAAAGAATCCGGCAATTCTGGATCCGTTTTGATATTGCGTGGAACTCTAACTGATTTAATCTCATTTTCCATAGAAGGGGATATTAATTCAGCATTCTTTAGTGCATAAGCCAAAGATTCGGTACTAACTTTTAATCTGTTTGCCCACTCAAGAGCCTTCTCAGGTGTCCACATTTTAGAATCTGGAATATTCTTGATAAACTCAGGAGGCATTAAATAGCGAGAAGCAAATGTATTGGCTCTAACTTCACGCTTGCCTTTTTCAGAAAGGAAAGAAACAATAAAATCCTCTTCTTCATCTAGAATCACATGAGCGCATTCATGGGCAACTGTGAATCTTTGCCTATATACATCTTCACTATAGTTAACTAAAATACACTTGCCAGCTACAGGATGTTTGATATACAATCCAGAAATGTTTGAGTTACCTAGCTCACGACGGAAAATATGAAATCCTAGACGACGAAAATCATCATAAATGTCCAGGCAGACTTCTCTAGAGGTGTATCCTAAATGAGTCCTAAGTCTTGCGGCTGCACTTTCAGCATGACCTTTGAAAGAATTTCCAACTTTTGTAAATTGGAAAGGCTTGTAATCTATAGCTGGAATCTGATCGAGTAAAAATTGTTCGCATTCACACAAAAATAGAAACTCTTGCACAGCCCAACGATCTTTTCTGGAAAACTCATCGCCGTGCTTTCTAAACATTGTTTCAGTTTGCTCAAAGGGAGCTAACTGCTCGTTTGAAATAAAAAATTGATAGTCACATTTATAGTAATCCGCTAGAATCAAAACCTCATCTCCTGTTGGCTTCCGATTGCCATTTTCCAAATCAGTTAAAAGTTTCTTTGAAATACCTGTCGATGTTGATACTTCATCAATTGAAGCATCAAACTGCTGTCTGTATCTTTTTAACTTTGAGCTAAAGAGGATAAGATCGAAACTCATACGATGCCGTTTGTACGTTCAAATTACAGGACTAGCGGTATAACAGGATTTAAGCTAATGAGACAGTCTTCAATCTAAGTATGGATTAAAAATTTGTCCATGTCTATCCCTTAAGAATAACTCACTTAATGGACTGCTGTCAAGTGCTTGCAGGATAAAGCGGCTTAAGTTCCCCATAACTACGATCTGGACAGAATTTGGTCGTAGACGCGATGGGGGCCAATCCAGAACCACACATAGCCATCTTTATTTTTGACGGCTAAAGCGCGATAATCATCATTAACTCTCGCCGACCACAATTTACCGACAGGTTTAAAACGTAAAGAAGGATGCTTCGGATTTTGTCTGAGTCGTCGGTATTGCTTACGCGCTTGACGCTGAATTGGAGGATCCAACTCACCGTAGAGTTTCCAAAAGGTTTTAGTTGCACGATGTTTCAAGATCGATTGTCTCTCCCCGATCGTCCTCAGCAATAACCTCAGCAATGAGCCGATCGAACTTTCCCGCTTCGACATCACTACGCAACTGCTTCTCAAAGGCATCATCATCTTGCGCCAGCCAAGCAAGAACCGCATCGAGCTTTTCTTGAGGCTGTCGAGATAACAGATCGTTAATGGTTTCTAGGGTTTCTTGGCGTGTCAAGTCGCTTCGCTCCAATTCAGAATTCAGAGTTCAGAGTTCAGAATTACGTTTAATGTCACAATAACTACCATCATACTCTCCGGGATGTAGAACTGTCAAGCTATGGGATCGATCGCCCCCGGATCTTAATTGTCTCCAATTTCGATAACTGTGCCAATACCCTCCCTAGAGAACAGAGCCATTAGACAGCAACAACTTTGTCCCTCAATTGCTTCAATCTGACTCGATGAAAGTAAGTGTATGGATCGTCAATACCATTGAGTGCAGTTTCAATCCATTCACGTTTCACCTCACCCTCACTCCACAAATACTCTTGTATAACCATCTCTCGTTCCATACCTAAAATGGTCAGCAATACTGCCACAACCACACCCGTGCGATCTTTTCCAGAAGTACAATGAAAAAGAATTGGAAAATGGTTGACAGAGTTAGATACACATAAGAGTATATCATTCAGCCAACGCCGCACTAACGGGTCAGTTGTGTTGTATTTCTCGCGATCGTTGGAGATAGGGAAATGCCAGTAGTCAGCATCAAACAATTTCTCCTTTGGGTCTACTCCTTTTCGGAGATTTATGACTGTTCTAGCGTTACCAATCTGCTCGGGAAACTCGACGAACTCTAATTTTCCACATCGCAGGATGCGTCTAACTGGAAATATTTCCCGATCGGCGATTAGATTTAGGCATTCACCCACATCCCGAAAGTTGACACAACCTTTAGAATAATCTAAAGCCATACTTTTTAATGATTTATTGAATGCTATTTAAATGATAATCTTCCCAATAGAATATTGTCAAGCACTAATGAATGATTTTTTATGTAAGCGTTGTGACTAATGCCAATTCGCTGTGAAGTTCCATAACATACCTAATTTACCGAACTATTGCTTGGCTTGCCATTACGGGTAGCTTCATAGAAAAACGATATGACATTAGTTCAAGTTCAAGGGATCGACATCGATCGCCACGCTGACGCTTTGCGGGCACAGTGCTTTTAACTCCGCCAATTCGGGTAAAAAAACCTCTCGATTTCGGGTTAATTTTAACAGAATATGCCAGCGATAGCGATCGGCGACGCGCATCACGGGGGCGGGTGCTGGCCCCAACAATTCGTAAGTGTAATCGGGGGGTTTTAAGCGATCGGCAATGCGATCGGCCGCAGCTTCCACTTCTTCGGGATTCGTACTTGTCAACCGCACTAAAATTAACCGTCCGTAGGGGGGATAATTCAATACTTCTCGGGCTTCCAATTCGGACTCGACAAAGGCTTTATAGTTGCCTTCTCGCACTGCTAAAACGACAGGATGTTCGGGAGAATAGGTTTGTAGAATGGCTTGCCCCGGATCGTCGCCCCGTCCTGCCCTTCCTGATACTTGAGTGAGGGTTTGAAAGGCACGTTCTGCGGCTCGAAAATCGGATAAATGCAGCAACCCATCGGCGGCGACAATGCCGACAACGCTGACAGAAGGCAAGTCTAAACCTTTGGTTAACATTTGCGTTCCGACGAGGAGATCGGCTTCTTTGTTGGCGAAGCGAGTCAGCAGCGATCGATGGGATCCTTTGGTGCGCGTGGTGTCGCTATCAAAGCGGATCGATCGCAGGTTTGGGAACTGTTTTGCTAACTCTTGCATCACTTTTTGAGTGCCGCTTCCGAAGAATTTGAGATACGGAGAACCGCATTCGGGGCAGTTTTTGGGATGCGATCGCGTATGGTTGCAATAGTGACAGCGTAGCAGTTGGTTTGCCCCTTCGCGCACGTAGTGATAGGATAAAGAAACATCGCAACGCGGACATTCGATCGCTTCGCCGCAAGTGCGACAAGACACGAAGGTACTGTGTCCCCGACGCTGTACGAATAAAATACCTTGACGATCGCGTTCTTGCAATTGAGACAGGGCTTTTTGCAGCGATCGACTGAAGATCGAACGGTTTCCGCAATGGAACTCCTGGCGCATATCCACAATTTCCACTGGCGGAAGCGGGCGCGAGTGGATGCGTTGGGGAAGAGAAAGATACAAGCTGTAGGGGCGAACGGCGTTCGCCCTTAAAGTGTCAGTTGTAGCGTGCAACTCTTCCCCATGTTCCCGATCGCCAAACACATCAATCCAGGTTTCTAAAGAGGGTGTAGCTGACCCTAAAATTAAAGGACAATTAACCAGTTCGGCTCGCCATTGGGCGACGGTGCGGGCATGATATGTAGGCGCAGGACGATCTTGCTTGAAACTGCTGTCGTGTTCTTCATCAAGAATAATTAAACCCAAGTGCGGTAAGGGAGCAAAAATTGCCGATCGCGTTCCGATAACCACTTGCGGTTCTCCGACTAGCATTTGTCGCCAAGTGTCGTAGCGTTCGCCATCAGAAAGTCCGCTATGATAGACGCAAACGCGATCGCCAAACCGGGCCCGAAAGCGATCGGTGAGTTGGGGGGTTAAGCCAATTTCGGGAACGAGAACGAGGGCAGATTTACGAGTTTCTAAAATTGGCGCGATCGCCTGTAAATAGACTTCTGTTTTCCCCGATCCGGTGACACCATGCAGCAATACTTTGGTGTACCCTTCTAGGTTGTTAATCGTATCGAGGGCGCGTTGCTGATCCTCGTTGAGTTCTTTAGGGCGATCGGCTTCCACTTCAAAAGGGGTTAGGGTTCGCAAGACTTCGCGATCTTCAATGGCAATACAACCCGTTGTTTCTAATAACTCCAACGTTTTGGAAGTGGTACGACAGGCTTGCACTATATCTTTTAGCCATGCTTCCCCTCGCCGTCGCCGTAATATTTCTACCATTTCGGCTCGTACTTCCAAGGCGCGATCGCTGAGTTCTTGAATAGTTTCTGGCATCTCTCGACTTAATAAAATCACTGCCTTTTTATATTTAGGTTTGATAGGTTTTGGTGGCTCGATATAGCTTTTGGCCCAACCGCGTTGAGTTAGCTGGCTCAATCCTTTTGAAGCATTAGGAATTTTTTTGGAAATATACTTCCAAGAATAGCTATCCGATTCAGCATTATTTAAGAAATTGAACAATCGCCAAGCTGTAGAGGTCAAAAAATCTTTCACGTTGCCTGGGATGGCATCATGTTCTAAGCGAATTCGACGCTGCGAGCGCTCTAACAGTCTTGGTGGCAATGCAGTACGAACTGCCTGAATTATATGAGCCTGGTAGTAGTCTGCAACGCGAGTCAGTAGTTCCCAGTAGTAAGGGGGGAAAAAATCTGTTGCTACTACATCCTCAATATCTTTCCACTTATCGACATTCTGATTCTTAGGAGGTTCGGACAAGCAGCGAATGGCAATTCCTCCAATCGTCCGGTGATTAAAGGGGACAACTAAAATATCTCCAGGCTGCACCTTAAGATAGGTGGGAATCGTGTAGGTAAAAAGTTGTTGCACTCCCGTACAGTCTACCAACACTTCCACCCACTGCGGCGACTCGGCGGGGAGGGTGTAGTCAGTCTTGAGTTCGGTAACGCTGCGGGTAGAGGAGTTATCCGAAACGGATATCGTATAATCTAACATTATCAGTTGCGTCAATCCAAGAGAATTGATTTATTACTTTAGGAGGATGCCCCGATCGCCCTCTCGTGCGCGATCGCGCTATCACCGATATTAGCATACCTCATCGGACAGAAATCCCCCTCGCCTCATGGACTTTCTCGCATTTTGTAGCAAAAATGGCAGCGATGCGGCCGAATTTGGGAATAGATTAAAAATACGTCTAGAGAGGGTCGATCGCGCCATGTTGACAGTGTAACCTTAAAAAATGTAAGATGTTTGTAGGCAAAGGCAACAATCGAAAGCTGGACGATCGCCACCAGCAAACCACCACCAACCTATTAAGGCGACATCAATCTTGTATTTAGAGGCAACACGGAGGAAACGACCTTGGTCAGTTTAACGACAACAACGGCAACCCTCGATCGAGAGCAAACCGTCAACACCGAAGCCGAATCGGGCGACTCGATCGCGGCTGCCCAACCTTCAGAATATCGCAAAACGGGTCAAGACGATTCGATCGGGGCGTTTTTTAAGGAAATGTCTCGCTATCCCCTCTTGAAACCCGAAGAAGAGTTGGAACTCGCTCGCCGCATTCGACAAGGGGTGGAGGTTGCCAAACGCGAAGACGAACTCGAAACCGAGCTCGGGCGACCCCCAACCTTAGAAGAGCTCAGTGAAGATACGGGAATTTCCCCTCGCGAGATAAGGAAAACCTTGCAGCGCAGTCGCATTGCCAAGCGCAAAATGATTCGCTCCAACTTGCGCTTAGTGGTGTCGATCGCCAAGCACTATCTCAATCGCGGAATGCCCTTTCTCGATCTGATTCAAGAAGGTGCGTTAGGACTCAGCCGCGCCACCGAAAAATTCGATCCCGAGAAAGGATATAAATTTTCTACCTACGCCTATTGGTGGATTCGGCAAGGGATTACGCGATCGCTTGCCAACGACGGCCGCACCATTCGTTTGCCCATTCATATCCTCGAACGGCTCAACCATCTGAAAAAAGCCTATCGAGAATTGGGACAAGAGTTAGGGCGCAAACCCAACGAAGAAGAGCTCGCCGAACACATGGAACTCTCGGTGAAAAAAGTGCGCCAACTCCAGCGCGTTTCCCGGCGATCGCTCTCTCTCAATCGTTGCGTGGGCACTGAAGAAAATACCGAGATTTTAGATCTGCTCGAGGACACCGACAGCCGATCGCCCGAGGCCCAAACCAGCGAACTGATGATGCGCCAAGAGATCCGCGACGTTCTCGACGACGTACTCACCGATCGCGAGCGCGACGTGCTGGTGCGCCGCTACGGGCTCCTCGACGGTAAAATCCAAACCCTGCAAGAAGTCAGCCAAACCTTCGATCTGTCTCGGGAGCGCGTCCGCCAAATCCAAACCCGCGCCATGCGGAAACTGCGGCGGCCCCAGGTGGCGCGACGCTTGCGCGGTTGGCTGAACTAAATCCCCGCTCGGGCGATCGTACCGATTAGAATATAGGGGGCGAGCCACCCGCTCCCCATCATTCCTACTCGATCGCGCCGATGTCTTTTAACTTTCCCGATCGCGTCCAGCGCAGCATCGCCGACAGGTTGCAGAGAATACGCCTGCAAGAACCGCATTTTAGTATTATCGCCAACAATTGTTGGGGAGCGGAAGCGTATAGGCAACTGAAACTTCCCTACGCCACCCCCTTTGTGGGGTCGATGGTGTACGCACCCTGCTACCTCAAACTCGCTAGCGATCTCAAGGGGTATTTAAGTACACCGTTGGAGTTTACCGAAGTCTCTCGCTACGATAACGTCAACGATCGGCGAGCGAACGGTAGCATGGTGTATCCCATCGGCACGCTCGGCGATGTGGAGATTCACTTTTTCCACTATCCCACGCTAGCCGAAGCCAAAGACAAGTGGAATCGCCGAATGGAGCGATTTAATTGGGATCGCGTTTTCTTGCGGTTCTCGACCCTGTATAAAGCGCGAGACGAGCATATCAAAGCCTTCAACGCGATCGATGTCGCGCCTAAAGTTTGCTTTAGCGATCGTCCCTATCCCGGTCTCGAATCGGTAATTTATATGCCCGACTACGACACCGACGCACCCGTCACCAACGACGCACTCTTCGGCCTGCCGCACACGTGGGACGAGGCGGGCGTCATCGTCACGCCCGTCCCCTTCGACGCGACGACCTCCTACCGACCGGGCGCCGCGTCCGGCCCGGCGGCCATCCTGGCGGCGAGCCACCAGATCGACCTGCACGACCACGAGACCGGTGAGCCGTGGCAGGCGGGCATCGCCATGGTCGAGGCCGAGCCGGTC
>CAKZKB010000250.1 GCA_937121005.1 uncultured cyanobacterium
GAGCCGCACGTTCGCCTTAGCACACTTGCAACCGCGCCTCGATTTGAGCGAGTATATCGAACAGTTACCCGCCGATCGCCCCTTGCGAGTGGAACGTCAGATTTAAATAAGAAAATTTAAGAAAAGGCGATCGACCCCATCTCTCCGTGCAAACCGTTACCGCGATCGCTATCCCAAACGGAAATCTACCGATAGAATAGTGCCATAGCGACCCAAATCCCCTAAGAGCCGTGACCAACCTCCAGAACCCGCCCAAACTTCGACTCGTGAGCCCCCCGGAACCGTTGCGCGAGGAACTGCTGTTAGAGCTCGCCCGCTTGCGCCAAGAGGTCGAGCAGCTACGCATGGAAAAAGACGATCTAGAAATTGTTCTGGAAACCACGACCCAACACGCCGATACCATACAAGAAGAACTCCAAAAAAGCTACCAAGAAATTGCCCGCCTCAATTGCAAGCTGGAAGGGGCAAACAAGGAACTGGAAAAACTCGCCAACTCTGACGGCCTCACCGGACTGGCCAACCGTCGCCGCTTTGACGAGTACCTGCGCGTCTCTTGGCAAGATCTGTCCAGAAGCGGAAATCCCCTCTCTTTAATTTTGTCCGATCTCGATTTTTTCAAACCCTATAACGATACCAAGGGCCATCAAGCGGGGGATGACTGTCTCAAACGGGTGGCGGCGGCGCTGGCGGGAGCGGTGAAGCGGCCCCACGATCTGGTTGCCCGCTACGGGGGCGAGGAACTGGCCGTAATTTTGCCGGGAACGGGTACGCCTGGGGCGCGCGCAGTGGCCGAACGCATCCGCACGGCGGTGGCCGAGTTGGGGCTGCGCCATCCCCAGTCGCAAGTCAGCGCTTACGTTACTCTCAGTATGGGGGTGGCGACCCTGTATCCGACAGCGACTCTGGATCCGGCGGCGGTTATTGAAGCGGCGGATATTGCTTTGTACGAAGCCAAGCGCGGCGGCCGCGATCGCGTTGCGGTCAGTACCAAATGTTGCTGCTAGCTGACATTGAGGCGATCGAGGGAAAATTGCGCGGCTTCGCAGACTTGAGGGTTGCTATCTTTAACCAAATATTTGAGCGCGGAAATACTTTGCGGATCGTTTAAGTTCCCCAATGCGTCAGCGAGGCGCATTCGCAGCAGCCAGTCGTCTGAGGAGACGAACCGCAGCAGTTGGGGTAGGGCTTCGACGGCTCCAATTTCACCCAAACCGGCGATCGCGGCCTGTTGCAGCACCACTTCCGGGCACTCGAGGGCTTTGAGAAGCACTTCCCGGGCTTCGGGATTTTTCAAATTGCCCAAGGAAACCGCAGCGCTAAAGCGGACTAGCCAGTGGGTATCTTCGTAGAAGGCACGGACGAGGGGCGAAAAACCGCGATCGTCTTCCAGATAGCCCAAGGCCCCAGCCGCATCGGCCCGGATGCCGTAGTCGGGATCGGTTTCGAGCAGTTTGGTCAAAATCGGGTAGGATCCCTCGGTGGGTTTGACTCCCAGGGCGAATACAGCCATCGATCGCACTTGCAGGTTGTCGTCGTCGAGGACTTTTTGGATTAAGGGGAAGGCTTCGGTGGGGCTGGCGTGGCGCAAGGCAGCCAGGGCCAGCATTCGATCGCGGGAGTTGTGACTTTCGAGTTGGGTGGCGATGTAGCTGAGATCGATCGCGTTCGTATATGTCATTTTACAAAAATTTACATTACTCTCTCATTATAGTGCGAATCCCCAAAAGTGGTGGGTCGCCAGTCGATGGCTGATGTCAAAATTAATGCAAGACCTCTCTCGTTGTTTGTCGCCATGGCCTTCCAATCTATCAACGCTGTCCTCGGTGCCCTGGAAAACCAAGCCGCATGGCGCAGCTACCAAGAACTGAAAGCGATCGAAGCAGTGTGGACGCAAACCGTCGGCGAAGCGGTCAGCCGCCAGACGCACCTTTTAGAAGTGCGCCAAGGGGTGCTGAAAGTGGCGACATCCAATCCCGTTTGGGCGCAACAACTCACCTTTGAACGCAAGCGGATCCTCACCAAACTCAACGCCACGCGATCGACCCCCCTACGCGATATCCGCTTTCTCCCTGGATACTGGCACGATCGGCGATCGCCCCAACCGGACGCGACCCAATCTTGGCAGGCGCACCCCAGCAGCAGCATTGACGAAGAGGTTCCGCCGCCACCGTTGGACAAAATCCCCCCCAAAACCCCGCAAGCCGCCTTTTCCGGCTGGATGCAGCAGGTACGATCGCGCAGCGATCGCTTGCCCCCTTGCCCCCTATGCGGCTGTCCTACGCCTCCCGGAGAACTCGATCGCTGGTCGTCGTGCGCTCCCTGTTATTCGCGATCGCCAGGCGATTGAAAATAAAACAAACTCGGTTTAAGTACGCTTTGTTACTTAATTTATCTTCTTACAATTTGTAGGGCATCGGTGAACGAAGTAAATCTACATTTAGATAGAGTTTGCTGACACCTGGGGGCATATCTTTACCTGTCTCGCTTGTGGTTTGGCGCGATCCCCGATAGGTTTCGGACAACTGACGTGGTTTTGCCCGGATCCCCATATGGAGTTCCGTAAGGTTCTATATCGTTTCTTTAAGCAAATATAAAGACAATATGAAGATGGAAGCTATTATCGGGATTGCTCTAATACTGGCCAGAAAAGGGGTTGAGGGCGATCGGGCCGCAGCCGGGGATCGGGAACAATAAGAACTATAAAGATTTCTGAGTTCCTAAGAACTTTCTATGAAAACCTCAACCTGCCCGATCTCCACGTGCCGTGCTTGTCGATTTTATGCGCCAGAAGGTCGCCGGGGCGGTCAATGCCAACAACTGGGGGCACCCGTATCGGGTCGCTGGAAGGCTTGTTCTCTGGCGTTTCCACCGTTTGCGCCTTCTTGGGAGACGATCGAAGGGGCAGTGGGGTGGTCGCCTGTGGCCAGTCATTTAGAAGCGGTTATGGCCCTCGAGTGTACTGAAGATGTGGAACCGTTACCCGTCAAGGCGACAAGGTATTAGGTACTAGGGATTAGGTATTAGGTATTAGGGAGATTGTGAAGGCTTCGTTGTTGCTTTCTTTTTCCCACCCTTAAAACCTAAGACTGATAACTTAAGATTGGTAACTATTCAGGTAGCCTAGCATCAACTGGTGTAAAAACCGGGTTTCTTGTGTAACCTGAATACTTACTCAAATTTTAATCCCCAACAGTGACCGAGAATATCCTGGATACAAGCCTCTCCCTTTAGGGAGAAGAGGATAGGACATTTTCCCTAGTACAAGCCTCTGGACTTTAGACAAAGATCTTTAACTCTGAATTCTGAATTCTGAATTCTGAATTGGAGCGCAGCGACTTGACCTTACGGCAACCAGGGATATTGACGAAAATCAGGCGATCGCTTTTCGAGAAATGCCTGTTTTCCCTCGGCCCCCTCTTCGGTCATATAATATAAAAGCGTGGCATTTCCCGCCAGTTCTTGCAAGCCGGCTTGACCGTCGCAGTCGGCGTTAAAAGCGGCTTTCAAACACCGAATCGCGATCGGGCTTTTCTGTAAAATTTCTTGCGCCCACCGCACACCTTCAGCTTCTAACTCGGCCACGGGCACGACTGTATTGACTAAACCCATATCTAATGCTTGTTGGGCATCGTATTGGCGACAGAGAAACCAAATTTCTCGCGCCTTTTTTTGGCCGACAATGCGGGCTAAATAGCTAGCCCCAAACCCACCATCAAAGCTGCCCACTTTCGGCCCGGTTTGTCCGAAAATAGCGTTATCGGCGGCAATAGTCAGATCGCAGATCAGGTGTAAAACGTGACCGCCACCGATGGCGTATCCTGCAACTAAGGCGATAACCACTTTGGGCACGGAACGAATCAAACGTTGCAAGTCGAGAACGTTGAGACGGGGAACGCCAGCATCGTCAATATAACCCGCTTTGCCGCGCACGCTTTGATCGCCCCCGGAACAAAAGGCATATTTCCCATCCGTATGAGGCCCGGCTCCAGTTAAAAGAATAACACCAATGCGAGCATCTTCGCGAGCATCGCAAAACGCATCGTAGAGTTCGACGACGGTTTGCGGGCGAAAGGCGTTGCGTTTGTGGGGACGATCGATGGTAATTTTAGCAATGCCATCGATTTTGTGATATTGAATGTCTTCGTAGGGTTTGACGGATTTCCAATCTAAAGTCATTATTAGAATTCGATTCCGGGTTGGGCTTTAACGTTTTGTTCGCGAAAGGGATGTTTGACGAGGGTCATTTCTGTGACGAGATCGGCGCGATCGACGATCGCTTTGGGCGCACCCCGTCCGGTGAGAATGACGTGGGTACTGTCGGGTTTTTCCGCTAACCCGGCGAGGATCTCATCGGGGGATAAATAGCCCAATTTCATGGCAACGTTGACTTCATCGAGCAGAACTAATTTATACTCGTCATTGCGAATGTAGTTTAATCCGGTTTGCCATGCTTGTCGCGCTTTTTCTGTATCGCGATCGCGATCTTGGGTTTCCCAGGTAAAGCCTTCGCCGAGGGCATGAAATTCGAGTTGGTGTTGCCAGTGGCTAAAAATAGTCTTTTCGGCGGGTTCCCAGGCCCCTTTAATAAACTGGACGATCGCGACTTTATAGCCGTGACCGAGCGATCGCAAGACCATCCCCAGGGCGGCGGTAGTTTTGCCTTTTCCGTTACCTGTATGGACGATAACCAGTCCTTTTTCAATTTTTCGCTCGGCCAGGCGTTGTTCCTGAACGGCTTTGCGACGCTGCATTTTTTGGCGGTAACGATCGCTGCTGAGTTGGGCGGAGTCGCTTAGATCTTCGACGCGATCGTCTAGGGAAGTGGGCTGTTCTGGCATCTTTGGTTTCTAGGTTTAGCGTGAGAGCATTGTATCAGAGCGATCGACATCAAGGCAAGGAGGTATGAGGTATTAGGTTTTAGGTTTTAGGTTTTAGGGGGAAACGGCGTAGGTTGGGTAGAGGAACGAATACCCAACGCCATTCCAATTCAAAATTCAAAATTCAAAATTCAAAATTGAGTTGAAGAAACCTCATAGGCTAAGGAAGGATCCCTAACGCCATTGATGCTACACCTAACTGGTCACTGGTCACTGATTTGGGGTTGTTGGGTTTTCATGCTTCAACCCAACCTACGAAATCTCATTGCTCATTGTTCATTGTTCATTGCTCATTGTTAGTCGATTGCCCTCAATAATTGTATGCACTTGCCACTCTGGATCGGTATTGGGAAAATCGGTGCGGTAATGTCCGCCGCGACTTTCTTGACGAAATAGGGCGCTTTTGAGGATGAGATCGCTGATATCGAGTAGATTTAATGTTTCGGCGGCTAGCTTTAATTGCTTGGCTGCTTCTGGGGAAGAAATCTGGAGATCTTCGCCGGGAGAACGTTGTAATATCGGTTGGCAGATTGGGGTGTTGGCAAGGCGATCGCGCCAGACTCGCACCCGATCGATGGCAGACTCTAGCAGTTCGCTGTGGCGACAGATCCCGGCACTTTGCCACATTAAGGCGGGCAGTTCTTGGCGAATTTTGTCGATTTCTGCGGCAGTTTCGCTCCAGTTTTTGCCGTCAAGTATTGTTAATTCGTTGTTAGAACTGGGCGCATTAGCTTCTATTTCTAAATAGCGAAATTCCCCGGCAAACACGACGCATTCGAGTAAAGAATTACTGGCCAAGCGATTGGCTCCATGTACTCCCGTACTGGCAGTTTCGCCAATGGCATACAGACCCGAAACCGAGGTTAAATTGCGGCGATCGACGGCAATTCCTCCCATCCAATAATGGGCGGCGGGGGCAACAGGAATCGGGCGATCGAACAAATCGACTCCCCATTTTTTGCACTTTTTAATGATGTTGGGAAAGCGATGGCGAATGCGATCGAGATTGATGGGTCGCAAGTCGAGATAAACTCGCGCCGTTGCTGGATCGGATGCGGTTTTTTGTAAGTGTTTGAAGATGGCACGACTGACCACATCTCGAGGTGCAAGTTCGCCGGACGGATGGTAATCGAAGGCGAAACGGCGGCCGTTTTCATCTACCAAATGTGCGCCTTCCCCGCGCACGGCTTCGCTGATTAGAAAATGGGGTGCGCCCGGTTCGCTTAATGCTGTTGGATGAAATTGGAAGAACTCCAAATCGCGCAGCGTTGCCCCCGCCCGCCACGCTAACGCTACGCCATCCCCAGTGCTAACGGCGGGATTGGTGGTTTTCGCAAAGACTTGACCGCCGCCACCTGTGGCTAAAATCACCGCACTGGCCCCGATCCAACGAACGCGATCGCCCGCTAGCAGCCGAATCCCTCGACAGCGATTTGTCGCTTCGTCGATCCACAAACTTAACGCAAATGCGGCCGAGAGGACTTGAATATTTTTACGTTCTAAAACGCGAGTGGTGAGAATATCGACAATGGCCCGTCCTGTGGTATCTTTAGAATGTAAGACCCGCGATCGCGAATGTGCCGCTTCCAACGTCATGGCTAGCTGACCGTCGTGGCGATCGAAGGCCACACCAATATCGACTAAGGCCGCGATCGCCTCTGGGGCCTGGCGGGCCAAAAATTCAACGGCGGCGCGATCGCACAACCCCGCACCTGCGGCCAGGGTATCCTCAATATGCAGCAGTGGCGAATCTTGGGGATCCATGGCCGCCGCAATTCCCCCCTGGGCCCACTGACTCGATCCGGTTCGCAGGGTATCTTTGCTGATTAAACCGACTCGGAACTGTTCGGGCAAGCACAACGCCGCATAAAGCCCGGCCGCGCCTGCACCGACGACCAAAACATCGAGTTGAGAAGGAAAATCGCGATCGGAGGATGTTGACATTGGCCCCTGATTTTGCATCTAGTTTACCCGATCGCGGCCAATTTTGGATCGGCGCGATCGCCCGCCCCGCTTCCAGACCCCACAACGCCGCGATCGCGGTGTTATCGGTTAGTTTATCGGTAATTATAGATAAAAATCTATCTTTAGACAGAGTAATTGACAGTACGCACAAAAAGTGGGATAGTATTTAGAAGTGGGGCGATCGTGCCTCACTCTCAATCAAGTTTGGGTAGCCTGAGAACGCATTGCCCGATTTGTAAAGAACTGACTAGAGGTTAAAAGAACGCATGGCTTACGCACTTCCCGATTTACCCTACGACTACAGCGCTCTAGAACCCCATATCTCCAAAACCACCCTCGAATTCCATCACGACAAGCATCACAACAAGTACGTTAACACCTACAACGAACTTGTTAAAGAAGCCGGGATGGATGACAAGTCCATCGAAGAGGTGATTAAGGCAATTGCAGGCGATTCTTCTCAGCAAAAACTGTTTAACAACGCCGCGCAAGCCTGGAATCATACCTTTTTCTGGAATTCGCTCAAACCCGGTGGCGGTGGCGAACCCAGTGGCGAAGTCGGCGATAAAATTAAAGCTGATTTCGGTAGCTTCGACAAATTCAAAGAAGAGTTTTCGACGGCTGCTTCGACTCAATTCGGTAGCGGTTGGGCCTGGTTGGTACTCGATGGCGGTAGCCTGAAAGTGGTGAAAACCCCTAACGCGGTTAACCCCTTAGTGGACGGTCAAACCCCGTTGCTAACCTTAGATGTTTGGGAACACGCCTACTATTTGGACTATCAAAATGCCCGCGCCAAATTCATCGAGACGTTCTTGAGCAGTTTGGCGAATTGGGACTTCGTTAAAGAGAATATGGCCAAAGCCTAATTAATTTCTCCGCAACGTTAGGAACAGTCACGAGATCTCGTGACGCAACGATTCAGGTATCCTAGTATACACTGCTGCGGGAACCCGGTTTCTGGAAAGACGGACTCGAATTTCGTCTGGCCACAAGCAAGAAACCGGGTTTCTTTTTTTCAGTCGGTATTTTTGCCATCTCTCAGATAATATTGTATCTTAAAGAGAGTTTAACCTCGATTCGATCGCTTATTTGGTAAAATATGGACGCTCGCGATTTAGCCCGCTATATTGAAGCCACCAATGGCATGGCCAAACCTTGGCTGCTGATGCAGTTACGCATAAAAAAGTTACAAGAGCGACGATCGTCCCTATCGGACGCAGAGTACGAGCGCGAACTGGCTAATTTGCACCAAGAGTGGGCGAAGTTGGGAGAATGGTGGCGCGGTATCGAAGATGAAGTATTTTAACCCAACACGACCCCATTACTGATTACCAATTACCCATAAAAAAAATGCCCCGACCGAAAAAAGCAACCGAGGAACAACCGAAAAAAGAACGAGAACGCGACACCGAAACGGCGATCGCGCCAGAGGCGATCGACTTTCGCGATCCTCAGTATTATTTTAACCGCGAATTGAGTTGGCTAGAATTTAACGATCGCGTTTTGCACGAAGCCTTAGACGATCGCACGCCTCTGTTAGAACGGCTCAAATTCCTCGCGATTTTTAGTTCCAACCTAGACGAGTTTTTTATGGTGCGGGTTGCGGGGTTAAAGCAACAAGTAGAAGCCAATGTTTCTAAGCGCACCCCCGACGGACGCACCCCCGAGGATCAACTGCGCGACATTCGCACTCGCCTCGAACCGATCGTCGTCACCCAACACCAACATTTTAACCAAAAACTGCGGCCGTTGATGACAAAGTTCGGCATTTATCTACTCGACTATATCGATCTCGACTCCGAACAGCGCACCTATTTACAACAGTATTTTGAAGAGCAAATTTTCCCAGTTCTCACCCCTCTAGCGGTGGATCTCAGCCATCCTTTCCCTTTTATTTCTAACCTCAGTCTTAACTTAGCCGTTTCCGTGCGCGATCCGGACTTCGATCGCGAATATTTTGCCCGCCTTAAAGTTCCCAAAGTCTTACCCCGTTTCGTACAATTACCAACGGAATTGAGCCGCACGCCAACAGGAGACGAATCTGTCTGGATGGGGGTTCCTTTAGAACAAGTCATCGCCCACAATTTAGATTACTTGTTTCCCGGTATGGACGTGCGCGAATACCATCCGTTTCGCGTCACTCGCAACGCCGATTTAGCAGTAGAAGAAGACGAAGCCGATGACTTGTTACTTGCCATCGAAAAAGAACTTCGGAAGCGACGTTTGGGGGGATCGGTGGTGCGCTTAGAAATTCAAGCGGATATGCCCGACTCCGTGCGCCAAACCCTAATTCAAGAAATGTACTTGCAGCCAGAAGATGTGTACGAGGTTGAAGGCATTTTAGGGTTAAGCGACTTGATGACATTTATCGGTTTACCCTTACCGGATCTCAAAGATCCGCCTTGGAATGCAACGTTACCGCCTCGGTTGCGTCATGGGATCGAACTCGAAGATCTGACGGCGGAAGCGGAACTGAAAATTGATTTCTTCCAAGAAATTCGCGAAGGTGGCGACCTTTTGGTACACCATCCCTATCATTCTTTTAGTGCGACGGTGCAGCAGTTTATCGCCCAAGCAGCCCGCGATCGCGATGTCCTGGCGATTAAGATGACATTATACCGCACATCGGGAGATTCGCCCATCATTCGATCGCTGATTTCGGCGGCAGAAAATGGCAAGCAAGTCGCCGTTTTAGTGGAACTCAAAGCCCGTTTTGACGAAGAAAATAACATCCTTTGGGCGCGAAAACTGGAGCGGGCTGGAGTTCATGTCGTTTACGGTTTAGTCGGCTTAAAAACCCATACCAAAACTTTAATGGTGGTACGCCGCGAAGAAGGCAGTATTCGCCGCTACATTCACATCGGTACGGGGAATTACAACCCGAAAACGGCCAAGTTGTACACCGATTTAGGATTGCTCACTTGTCGCGAAGAGATTGGTGCAGATCTGACGGATTTGTTTAACTTTTTAACAGGCTATTCCCGCCAGCGATCGTACCGGAAACTGCTGATTGCCCCGGTAAATATGCGCGATCGCACCATCGAACTGATCGAACGGGAAATCGAACATTGCAAACAGGGTAACTCCGGTCGCATTGTCGCTAAAATGAACTCTCTTGTCGATCCCGAAATTATTGCCACGCTGTACAAAGCCTCTGGTGCGGGGGTAAAAATTGACGCGATCGTCCGGGGAATTTGTTGTTTGCGTCCGGGGGTCAAAGGTGTCAGCGAAAATATCCGCGTTATTAGCATTATCGGTCGCTTTTTAGAACATTCGCGCATCTACTTTTACCAAAACGGCGGTAACGAAGAGGTGTATATTGGTAGTGCGGACTGGATGCCCCGAAATCTCGATCGCCGCGTGGAGGCGATCGTCCCCATCGAAAGTTCTGAAATCGTGCAAGACTTACAAGAAATTCTCGGTATCATGCTTTCGGATAACCGCCAATCCTGGGAGTTACAATCGGATGGTTCCTACGTTCAACGTCGCCCCCGAGATAACGCCTCGGAAAATTCATCTCATAAAATTTTAATGGACATGGCCCGTCAGTAATCGAACTCGTGCTATAGTAAGGTAAAACCAGTCTAGATCGAGGGTAAGCATTCAGGTGGCACTCAGAAACCCGGTTTCTCAACGGATAAACTCGAATTTTATCTGGAGATCTGCCAGAAACCGGGTTTCTACGCCTGTTGACGATCGGACACCTGAATAGTTACCATTCAGGTAACAATGATTGCCGTTCCCCACTACATCAGTCCTAAAGACTATCTCGAAATCGAACGCGAGAACCCCATCCGCCACGAGTATCGGTGCGGACTGGTTTATGCTATGGCTGGCGGTACAGATAACCACGATCGCATCGCCCTCAATTTACTCACTCTCGTTAACCTTCACCTAGGCGACTCAAGCTGTCGATTTCATTCCGGTAACGTCAAAGTCAACTACAAAGACGAGTTTTATTACTATCCCGATGCTTTCGTAACCTGCGACTCTCGCGATCGCGCCGATCGATACATCAAACGATACCCCAAGCTAATTGTAGAAGTCCTCTCAAACAGTACGCAAACCTTTGACTCGGGCAAAAAATTTGAAGACTACAAACAACTTGAATCCTTAGAAGAATACGTTTTGATTTCTCAAGATACGCAACGCATCGAATGTCGCCGTCGCACCTCGACTAACACCTGGGAAACAAGCGTTTACGAGACGGGCGATCTCGTCCCTCTCAAAAGTATCGACCTGGAATTTGCGATCGCCGAACTCTATCGCGGTTTAGATGGCTGAACGTAAGTATTCAGGTGGTACAGAGAAACCCGGTTTCTGAAGGGAAAAACTCGGATTTTGTCCGGCTATAAGCGAGAA
>CAKZKB010000251.1 GCA_937121005.1 uncultured cyanobacterium
CTGATTTTTACCCCTTTGGGGTTTGAGCAAGAAAAAAGATATGTCTGTAGGATAGAAGCGATCGCGCCTTGCTGTCAACCCCCAAAATATTAAGAAATGCGATCGCGCACCGATCGCACTACACCAACCCCAATTTATCCAATAAATCTCGCCAGCGCACGCCACCCAACCCCGAGAGTACCAAATTTGCCGCCCCAACGCGATCGACCGGCCCCAAGCCAACCACCGTCATTCCGGCGGCGATCGCGGCTTCTACCCCAGATTCGGCATCTTCGATCGCGATACACTGGTGCGGTTCCAAGTTTAACCGACGAGCGGCATATAGAAACACATCCGGGGCCGGTTTGGGACGATCGACCTCGTAAACAGTGGTGACGACATCAATTTCGTCAGCGATCCCCAGGCGATCGATGACGGTTCCTACGTTGCGACTCGCTGAGGCGATCGCGGTTTTCACTCCCGCTTCTCGCAGTTCCGCTAGCAATTCCCCCACTCCCGGTAACAGGTGCGAGGGGTTCATCCCGACGATGAGTTCGAGAAAATAACGATTCTTGCGCTCCATCATATCTTGGATTTGCGCTTCGCTGACCGCGCGATCGCCTAAAATCAGCATCAGGGAATCTCGCCGCGATCGACCCCGCAAGGCTTCGTTGCGATCGCGATCGAACGGAATTCCTTCCTCGTCGGCGAGTTGCTGCCAAGATTGATAATGAAACTCGATGGTATTGGTGAGAACGCCATCCATATCGAAGATGACCCCTCGGATGTCGCCAGGATAGTTCACGATCGCCCTGCTTGCAATGAAGACACATCTAGCATACGCCAAGGACGCGCTTTTGCGGTAGGATGTGGACAAGGTGTTAGGTTCTAGGTTTTAGGTATTAGGTGGGGTTACGGAAAAAAGCCCAGTCTCCACGATTGCCAACTCGATTCCTAAACCCCTAACACCTAATCCCTAATCCCTAATCCCTATGTCCTTATTCAACCAGATTGCCAGCGCCATCTCCGATCCGAATCTACAAGCCAATGTCGGCCAACTTGGCAGTATTGTCAGTACGTTACAGCAAACCGGAGGAACGCAAAACCTAGATGCGTCTAAACTCCAACCCATGATGTCGGTGGTGGGTAAGTACGTTCGCGCCAGCTTGCAAGAAAAACGCAACGCCAACGGCGAAGGAAACGTGCGCCAAATTGTCAACCAGTTTAGCGGAACGAGTGCCAATCTCGATGCCGTTCGTGCCTTGTTTTCGCCACAAGAAGAACAGCAAGTCGCAGAAAATGCCTCTCGCGAAACGGGAATCGATTTGTCTACCGTGCGATCGCTGCTTCCGGTTGTCGTCCCCTTAATTTTACAGTTTCTACAAACCGGATCGAACGCCAACAATCCCCAAGGCGAAGCCAATCCCATTCTCAACAACTTTTTAGATGCGGATGGCGATGGCGATGTCGATATGGGAGATGCGCTATCCATGGCGAGTAAGTATCTTAACCAATAAGGTATTAGGTTTTAGGTTTTAGGTTTTAGGTATGAGGTTTTAGGTTTTAGGGACTAGGGTTTAGGGTCGAAGTGGAACTAGGAACTGGTCACTGGTTTAGTTTCCCCCTCTCCTTGTCTCCTTGTCTCCTTGTCTCCCCCTCCCCCTAATCCCCCAATCCCCTAATCCCCAAACTCCCCTAGGTTGCGATGGGAATTTCCACGATAAATGTCGTTCCTTTTCCCACAATGGAACTGCAACTCAAGCGTCCCTTATGTTTGTCTACCACAATTTGATAGCTGACCGACAGACCCAATCCCGTCCCCGTTCCTATGGGTTTGGTGGTAAAAAAGGGATTAAAAATGCGATCGCGAATTTCTGGCTCGATTCCAGGCCCGTTATCACCAATTTTAATTCGCACCCAGTTGTCTAGTTGTTGGATAGTGATGGTAATTTCTTTGGGCCAGCGATCGCATTCGGTTAACGCATCAATAGCATTAGTAAGGATATTCATAAACACCTGGTTTAACTGAGCCGGATAGCACACAACCGGGGGAATATTGCTGTAATTCTTGACAATTTGAATCTGGTCGTTTAACTTATGATTGAGAATCAGCAGGGTACTGTCGAGACCTTCACGCAAGTCTGCGTCTTTTTTCTCTGCTTCGTCCAAACGGGAAAAGTTGCGCAACGAAAGCACGATCGCTTTAATGCGATCGGCCCCCACTTTCATCGAATAAAGTAACTTCGGTAAATCGTCTTGAATGAAATCGACATCAATTTCGCTTAAAATATCCTCGAGTTCTGGGGGATTGTCGGGATAGTGTTTTTGGTACGAATCAATCACCATCGATAAATCGTTGGCGTGTTCTTCTAAGTGCACTAAATTACCGTAAATAAAACTGACGGGATTGTTAATTTCGTGCGCGACACCGGCCACCAACTGACCCAAACTCGACATTTTCTCCGATTGAATCAATTGTGCTTGGGTTTGCTGCAAATCCTCTAAGGCTTCTTGCAGTTCTTGGGTGCGTTCTTCAACTCGATTTTCTAATGTCAGACGCGCGAATTCAATTTCCCAAGCGTAATTTTGGGCCCATTGAATCAGTTGGTTGAGGGATTTTGCCAAGATGCCAATTTCGTCGCGACTGAACACTGGCGATCGCAAGTCGAAGTCCCCTTTTTCGGCAACTTCTCGGGCAATTGCAGTGACAGATTTGAGGGGTCTAGCGATGGCGCGACTGGTGACAATTGCCAGTAGAATTGCGATCGCGCTGGACAAAAAAATGCTAGCAGCGATAATCTGGACTCGGAGAAGTTTCGCTCGTTCTAATTTGTATTTGGCTTGTTCGGATTGTCGTTTTGAGACTTGCTTGATTTCATTTAAATGCTTGGAGAGTTTTTCAAATTCGGCTAAAAGCTGAAGCGCGTCTTGGCCTCGAATGGCTTCTAACACCTGTTGTTCGATAGCATCTACCGTTTCTGGCTGAGGATCGATGCTGTCAATTCTTCGCCATAATTCTCGCGTCAAAATATCGTGATTTTCTAAAGCCTGATGGTAACTTTCTAAAGAAGATTCAAACTCCACCATATCGACGGGCAATTGCTGCGAACGATCGCGAATGAAGGTTTTTAACTCCAACAAAGTTTTCTCGAGTTGCAACAAAGATTGCCGAAATTGGCTTTTTTCGTACTCGATCCATACCGGATCGTCCAAGACAGCCAGTAAGTTTTGGGGGTGAAAGTGAATTTCTAAAATTAAAATGTTGAGTGCGTCTAAAAGATGTTGTTGTTCGTCTACTATAGCCGAGTGCTGTCGAGCTCGTTCCTGATAAAAATTACCGACTTCAACCCCGATCGCCGATCCCATTAATGCGATCGCGATCGCGACTGCATAGCTGTAGCCAATTTTCTTGGCGATACTCAGGTTGGAGATCGCCGTTCGTAGCGGTGCGGGAAATAATTTGGACAGTTTCATCATTCCTCGACCAATTCATCTTTTCCGATCGCTCGATAGACTTCCCGAATGACATTGTAATCTGTATCGCCAACGGCAACCAGTTCGCTACCCGAAAATTTAGAACCGAGGGTTTCGCTTTGCGCGATCGATGCCGCGATCGGCTTCGCATTTTCTAACAAATCCGCTCTCATTCTCTCAATGCGATCGGGTTCGATATAGTTGCTCACCACGATCGTATCGTGCGGGATCGGTGCGTATTCAGCAATAATCGGATAGTCTTTTGCGGATGCACCCTGTTCTTGTAAGGCAAGTTCGTAGCGATGAGAAGCACGAGCCCAAGCGTCAGCTTCGCCACTGTCGAGAGCCTTAAAATCGTAGTTGGGTGAGTGGAGAATCCGCACGTCCGTTGTCGGATCTAAACCTGCCTCTAACAACAGTTTAATAGGAAGCAAGTGATTATTTGTTAACCCCACTTTTCCCATTTCGATTGCCTTGCCTTTCAAATCTGTTAAAGACGAAATGCCGCGATCGGCTCGCGTTGCCACGATCGCTCGCGTTGTCGGCCGAGAAATTCCGACTAAGGGCATTGCATTGGTGCGGGCGTTGATGGTAATATATTCTGAGGGGCCGGCCCAGACCAAATCGACGCGATCGAGTTCTAAAGCCGCCACCGCATCGAAAGTATTCTCAACGGGAACGAACTCAACCTTCGTATCTAATACACTTGCTAAAGCGGCTCGAAATGAACCGTAATCTCGTTCTAACTCTTCTTCTCCGCGAACATCCGATACCGCCAACCTCAAGGTTTCGCGATCGAGATCTTCGCCATCGCTCGCTGAGGTGCGTGCGACGCTACAACTGGCAAGAAACAGAGAGGAATAGAGCAGGAAATTACGTCTTTTCATCGCAGTCGAGCCAATTTGGGAGAATTTTCGTTTGCACCCGATGGCCAGAGTATAAGACTGTACTTTTATTCGCTCTATTATAACAACAAACTCTCGAAACAAGACGCTAGATTGTTAAGATAACATTAAAAACTGCCGCAAAAATCCTCGCCATGGCTGAAAAGGGAACGACCGAACGTTCCCTTTTGCCGATGGGTTCCTCAGTCAATTATCGCGTTCAGCAACACTTCTGAGAGTGTCTGTCCTTCCATATCCTCCAGCGTCACCGTATCGACAATATCGAATTTGGCTCCCGCGCCTTGCAAGTCGTCGTCGAGTGCTTTTAGAAAGCGCATCGCTAGAGGATCTTTCCCCACTTGAATAAAGGAAATGGCCAGTTCTTCATCGCGATCGATTTGGCGAGAAGCGTTAATGATTTCCTTCATTACCGCCTTGCGATCGTCGGGTTCCCCGTCGGTAATCACCAACATGGTTTCGCCATTTTCTTTGATTTGTCCGGCTTGTTTGCGCTGCAAAAAGTTGTCGAGCGCATCTTTCAATACACCAGCCAAATCGGTGCGTCCCACCGGATCGTTTTCTTGGAAAATCTGGTGAACTTTATCGGAAGTGACGTTATCGTAACGTCGAAAGCGACTGGAAAACAGATAAACAGTAATACCATCTGGGTCGAACTCTTCGCATTTGCGAGCCAATGCCAGAGTCGATTCTTCGGCGGCTTTCCAACGAGTGATGCCACCAGGTTGGTCGGCGGTGGACATACTGCCGCTTTTATCGAGAATGAGAGTGTAATCGCGATTGTCCAACACAGGTATCCCTTTTGACAATAATACGGGTTTGTTATCGATCTTAGCAGGTTATTCGAGATGGCGATCGCTTTTTACCAGCCGCCGCCGAACCCCCGCCATTCTGGGAACGGTTCGGGTTCGAGCAGTTCTTCGGGTTCTTCTTCGGGTTCGTCGGTTTCGAGTTCGAGTTCGTCAGGGTTCGCCAACAGTTGAGAGACGCGATCGCGCACTTGCCAAAACGGTTCTACGCCTTCGTAAGCGTAGCGGTTGTAACCGTTTTCCACAATCAGTTCTTCTAAATAGCGCACTCGCCGTTCCGGGTGGGGGTGCGTCGATAGCCAAGTCGGAACCGATCGACCCCCACTTTCTGCCTCGATCGTCGCCATCAAATTTCGCAAACCATCGGCGGCGTATCCCGCACTGACTAAAATCCGGGTTCCCATCACGTCGGCTTGTCGTTCTTGGTCGCGACTGTAGTCTAACACGAGTAGGGTTCCGATCGTCCCCCCAAAGGGAACAAAACGCGCTACATTCCCCACTAACGTCGCTTCGGCTAGGCGTTGAAATCCGTGCGAGAGGACGGCGTGAGCCAGTTCGTGCGCGATTAAACCGGCCAGTTCGGCTTCCGATCGCGCCTTGGCAATGGCTCCAGCATTGATAAAAATTTTCCCTCCCGGTAGAGCAAAGGCATTCAATTCGGGATCGAGAATGATATAAAATTCGTAATCGAAATCTCGACCTGTCAGATCGGCCAAACGCTGGCCGAGGTTGTCAACGTAGGTGACAACTTGTTCGTCGCTAACCAGTTCGATTTCATCGCTTTCGATAATGGATTCGGCGACGTTTGCTCCCAGTTTCGACTCCCCTTGCAACATTAAAATGCTCATTTGCACGGTAGAAATGGCAGCAAATGGCGTACCTGTAATCGCCACGCCAACGGCTCCAGTCACGACAGAAGCGATCGCGTTTTCTCGCAGTCGAGCTCGCAAGCGGCGTTGGAAGCGCTCTAAATGCTGCTCTGCCAGTTGGGAAAATTCCTCGGCTCGCGGGTGTTCGGGATACAATAAGGCAAACTGTCGGGCCGCGATCGAGGCTTCGAGCCACTGTTCGTTCTCATCTAAAATATCAATTTGGGCTCGCACCAAATCCGGCTGGTCGGGATATAAATTTGCACCTCTTTCGAGCAGATCTAAGGCTTCCTCAAAGCGATCGTATTCCCGCAACAAATCGGCCAGTTCTATATAAGCGGGAATGAATTCGGGATATTCTTGGGTCAGCAGTTCTAGAGGAATAAAAATGCCGCTTTCGAGACCTTGTTCGATGCCGCGTTGCGCTTCTCGCCAGTACACTTGTCCGCCGGGAGAGAGATTTTCAGGATCGACAATGGCTTCGGGACGATCGCTAAACTCGACTAAATCTTCTGAAAATGGCGGTTTCACCTGACGGTAGAGTTCTTCTGCTGCTTCTAAATTGCCTTGGAGAAACAGACGATCGGCTTCGAGTAATAAGTGATAGTCAGCTTTTTCGGGATCGGGGGTTTTCTCGGTTCCCGATAGCTCGATATCAGACACCGAAGGGGTGGGTTCTTCTGTGGTTTCCGGTGTTTCGACTTCGGGGGTGGGGGTTTGCGCGATCGCTATAGGAACCTGTCCCCACAGCATCGCCAAACCGACGGACAACTGGAGTGCTTTTCTAAATAAAGTCATCGGTACTTTAGGAGTCGAAAATGGTGTAAGTCGATCGAGGGTTGCAGTTCTTCTTCCCTTATAGCATTTTTTCTGCCAAGATGCGATCGATGTCGCCATTCGAGCGATCGCAGTGACAGTCTGGGATCGGGATGCTCCCATTACGCAAGCCGATATGGTAAAATTATAACTTTGTTGGTTCTATTGTTAATTTTCAAAGACTGAAATTTCTACATCTGGAAATGCCAAGGGGACGATCGCGCCTTCTTGCACCTGCGATCGCGATCGATAGTCTCCATTTTTCGGTTCTCGGAAGACAACAACTCGACGATTTTTTAAATCGACAACCCAATATTCGGGGACGATCGCGGTTGCGTAAACTTTTCGCTTTAACTCTAAGTCGTAATTCAAACTCGACTCGGAAATTTCAACCACTAAAAAAATGTCTTCCGGTTGAGGATGGCGAAGACGATAGTCATCCCAAACACCGCGTACAATGGCGATATCGGGTTCTAATTCTGAATTGGAAAAGGTGACGGGACGCGCTTCTCGAACTAAGGCCCGATCGCGCAGGGAATGGCGAAAGCGATCGGCTAAACTCCCTCCATAAAAACTGTGAGATGGCTCTTCCGGTGTCATTTCATAGATGTCTCCACGCAACAATTCTACACGGCGGCGATCTAATACGCCAGCGCGAATCATGTCGTGGTACTCGGCGATCGTCCATCGTGCTAAAACGGTCATGCTGCTCAATTTTGCTTCAATGGTTTCTCGAAATCGTAGACGTATTGCCCTTTTGAGCTATTGTAGCGCATCGCCGATCTCACGAGTGCTCGGGAAAATGTCTACCAATGGTAGACAAAACTGAAAATGTGCGCCATTGGCGCACAAAAAGTGTGGTAGAATAGGACAAGGCCACCCGATCGCCTCGAACGTATGCCCGAAACCATTGAAATTCCCATCGAACTCGCCTGTTTTCAACTTCCCAACGCCGTACAGCAGCGCTTGCAATATCTACTCGATCGCCAAGATGAAGGTTACACTCTTTCCGAATGCGATCGTCAAGAAGCGGAAGGACTCGTCGAACTGGCAGAATTTTTGTCTCTGCTACAATTGCGATCGCGCCGAGTCGCCAAGCAAAACCAATGATTCCAGCTTATTTACGCCGTCTTGTCGTTCAAAGAGCAGGCGATCGCTGCGAATATTGCGGACTTTCTCAAGCTGGTCAGGTTGCTACCTTTCATATTGACCATATTATCCCTGTTTCTGCTAAAGGTGAGACAATTCCTGATAATCTAGCTCTTGCTTGTGTTTCGTGTTCTCTCCGAAAAGGAGCGCGACAATACGTTCGAGACCCCGATACTGGCAAACAAGTAGCGATTTTCAATCCCCGCCAGCAAAATTGGTACGAGCATTTTAACTGGGATGGTGTGCGCGTTATTGGACTAACATCAGTAGGACGAGGGACAATTTCAGCTTTGCACTTGAATCGTGAAGTTATGTTAGCCATTCGCTCGGAAGAAGAATGGTTTGGTCGCCACCCACCGATGTAAAACTGTAGGGGGTCACGCACGGCTATCGTCACGCTATTGCTGCGATCGCTCTTCACAAACTATACCCTAAATTTTACATTGTTTCAACCGTTCCCCCAACAGGGGAATCAATTGCCACCATTTGCTTCCCCCGGCCCACGATCGCGAGGGTAAATGACCGATAGGGGCGCTATTTTTGTATTGTAACGGTTCGGCGGTGGTCAAGGAACGGGCGATCGTCCAGCCAACGCGATCGCAGAATTTTAGATAGTCGCAACCCACCTCATTATAAATCTCTTGCTGCACGGAGAAACCAAATCGTCCCCCGGAATATTTCACCCACAAGCGATCGATCGTCTCCAGATCTGGACAGGGTAACTTAGCAATATCGCGGCGATCGAGGGGAGTTCGTTCCCCTTTTCCCACTGCAATAGCCAGCAGTCGGCAAGTTTCGCGATCGGCAGATTGCCATTGTTGTACGGCTAGAAAATGTTGTAAATTAGCATAGTCAATTCCCACCTCTGAAGAGAGATCGTCGTCCTCTGGCGAAACAGAAGATATGCCGAGCAAATTGGCAAAAAAGCCTCGTTTCGGCGGTACTTTTGGGCGCGGTTTGCTTGTAGTTTTCGGTTTAGCAACTTTTACAGGCGGATCGAGATCTTTTAACACTTCGGATGCCGATTTGTAGCGCAGCTTTAGGCTTTCTTCCAGCATTCGATCGAGGATTGCAGCGAGGCGATCGCTCACCGAACTTCCTCCAGGCAAACAGTTTCGCCACTTCCACCGACGATCGACAATATCAAATAAATCCAATGGCGAAAATTTAGTCATCAAATGGATGCAGGTGACTCCCAAACTGTAAATGTCGCTAGCAGGAAATGCCTTACCCCGATTCTGTTCTGGCGAAATATATTCGGGGCTACCGATAATGGTTCCCGTCTTGATATAGGCGGCGCTACTGACAAATTTTGCACCGCCAAAGTCGATTAAAACAATTTTACCATCAGACTGGCGGCGCATGAGATTGGCGGGTTTGATGTCGCGATGAAGGACATTCCGCTCGTGAATGAATTTAAGCACGGGTAACAAGTCTTTCAACAATGCGCGAATTTTTACCTCGTTAAATGTCCCCTTCTGTCGCACCTCATTCTCTAGGGTTTGTCCGTCAATAAAATCCTGTACCAAATAGAGGCGATCGCCCTCTTCAAACGCAGCGAGAGAACTAGGAATTTGGGGGTGCTGTCCTAACTCCTGCAAGCGGACTGCTTCTTGCTCGAACAGTTCCTTTGCCTTTTGACTTTCCCAGGGATCGAACCCTTTTAAATACAGTTGCTTGATGACGCATTGTTGCATCCCGTCGTTGGCTAAAAAGGTACGTCCGAATCCCCCTTTTCCTAGAGGCGCGATCGCTCTGTACTGGCGATGCAAAACCAGGGATTTTCCGCAGGCTTGGCAAAAGACAGACTCGGCGAAATTTTGCGGTTGAGAACAGTCAGGATTGAGGCAGTAACTCATCTTATTTTCCCCTGAAAACGAGCGCGATTCCCCTGCGGGGACGCTACGCGAACGAGACATTTTCCTAACTCCCGATTGGGTCAGGATTGAGAGGCGTGGCGATGGGCAAAGTAGTATAAAACATTAACCACGAGTAAAATGATAATATGTCGCGTCATCTGAATGGCGATGACGGTTCCAGTATCCCCTCCTAATTGGGTTGTGGTGGCGACCATGGCTTCAATGGCACCGGGAACAAATCCTAGCAAAGCCGTCATTATATCCACATCCGTCACCAGATGGAAAATATAGCCCGTTGTCAAACAACCCAAAATTAGTATAGCAATCAATCCGATTTCTATGACAACGGCTTGCCTAAGCTGGCCGATCGTCGGCAGATCGAACCTCAAACCAACAAAAATTCCCAGTAACAGCAATGCCCCCACAAAGGCAAATTGAGGCACGTAGAACTGACCGGGAAACTGCCAAGATACTGCTAGACTCAGTAAAAAGCTGCCAATAAACGCTGAAGCGGGCAGTCGCAGTAACCGCCCGAAAAAGATGCCCGCGCTGGCACAACCAACTAGAAATAATAAGTTTGCCCACAACGGTTGTCCGGTTGCCACTCGAGCAGAAGTTGCGGCAACTGAGGTCAAATTAGAGGTTACTTCTATACCGTTCGCTTTGGCTAACCAATTGGCAACGCTCGGCATCAATAATACCACCAACATGGCTCGAGTGTACTGCAAAACGGCAACGGGAACGGGTTGAGCGCCAAGATCTGCGCTCATGGCGACAATGTTAGAAGCAGAACCAGGAATGGTGCCCAAAAAACTCGTGTTTCGCTCGACTCCTGCCCATCGCCATAATACCAAACCATTCATCATACTCAAACCTGCTGTAACAGAAATACACAGTAACAGGGGAACGAAAAAATGGCTCGCCAAAGCTAAAGTATCCGGCGAGAACCGCGCCGCAGAAGATACGCCAATAATTGCCTGACCGATATGCAAAAAGGCACTCGGTAAGGGTCTGGCGTGGCCTTCAATTAAAGCGAGTGCGACTCCGATCGCGAGCGGGCCAACAAGCCAGCCGACTGGAACGCCTAAAGCATCGCAAATTGCTCCGGCGATCGTCGCTAGAACTAAGGCCTGTAAAATTTTTAAAATGGGAATGCTATTGTTTCGATCGATGGTTGCCGATGGGGACATTTATATTGGCTCGCTCTACTCAGCAAGTTGGCAGGGAACTCTATCAAAAAAATTATATCATTCAATGATGCGCTCTGTCATCTATCCCAAAAGAAATTCGGTAACTATTCAGGTGTCCGATCGTCAACAGGCTGAGAAACCCGGTTTCTCAAAG
>CAKZKB010000252.1 GCA_937121005.1 uncultured cyanobacterium
GATGCCGATCGCGTTGTCGGTTTGCTCGAAGCCAACGATATCAAAAATGTACGCCTGATTGTCAACCGCATCAAACCGGCGATGGTGAAAGCCAACGATATGATGTCAGTGGAAGATGTGGGCGAAATTTTAGCCATTCCCTTAATCGGAATTGTCCCTGACGACGAACGAGCCATTGTTTCTACCAACCGAGGCGAACCGTTGGTACTCGAAGAAAAGCCCTCTCTCGCCGGACAAGCACTGCTGAATGTGGCGCGTCGCTTGCAAGGCGAAAAGGTGGAGTTCCTCGATCTCGATCCGCCTAAAGAGGGGTTGTGGTCGAGAGTAATGAAAGTCCTGACGATGCGGATTGTATAACGTCGTAGCTTCTGTTTGCCCCATTTTAAGTGTATTTGTAATTATGATTTCGATCGGCCAACTTCTAGAACGAATTTTTCCGCGATCGCAGCCCGACAGCAGTCGCACGGCGGTAAAGCGTCGCTTAAAAGTGATTGTCGCACACGATCGCAGCGATCTGTCCCCTGCTATGATGGAAATGATGCAGCAAGAAATTCTAGAAGTGGTTTCTCGCTACGTGGAACTCGACACCGAAGGGTTGAATTTTGCCCTCGAAAGCAACCAGAGAGTCACCTCGCTAACGGCGAATTTACCCATTCGCCGCGTGCGCCCTAAATACGATCGCGGCGAGTACGAGAATGGCGACAACTACGACAATTATAGCGATACTGACGATCGAGAAACTGAGGGGGAAACCGAGGGCGATCGCGTCTCAGAGAATGAAGATTCAACGTAACTATTCAGGTGTCCGATCGTCAACAGGCTGAGAAACCCGGTTTCTTGCCGATCGCCCGGTAAGCATTCGTGTCGATCCTTTGAGAAACCGGGTTTCTGGACACCACCTGGCTGGCCCGGCGTACTGGCCCCATCGAATTCGATTGCCCGATCCCATCTCAAAGTCGTAACGAGTATGATATACTGTGTTAAGGTTCGTAAATAAATATGCAGCGAGCGTTACACAGGAGAATTGACTTATGGTTCAAGTACCAGAAGACTGCCTGCGGGTGGGACTTCCCGCCCCGGATTTCAGCGCGACGGCGGTTGTAGACCAAGAATTCAAGACGGTGAAACTCTCCGACTACCGGGGTAAGTATGTCGTTTTGTTCTTCTACCCCCTCGATTTTACCTTTGTTTGCCCCACTGAAATCACGGCATTCAGCGATCGCTACGAAGAGTTTAGCAAATTAAATGCGGAAGTTCTCGGCACGTCGGTCGATAGCGAATTTTCGCACTTGGCTTGGATTCAAACCGATCGCAAATCTGGCGGTGTCGGCGATCTGAACTATCCGTTAGTCTCCGATATTACCAAACAGGTCAGCGCCAGCTACAACGTTCTCGATCCCGAAGCCGGTGTCGCCCTGCGGGGTCTGTTTATTATCGATAAAGAAGGCGTTCTCCAACACGCCACCATCAACAACTTGGCATTTGGTCGCAACGTAGACGAAACCCTGCGGACGCTACAAGCGATTCAATACGTGCAAGAACACCCGGACGAAGTCTGTCCGGCGGGTTGGAAACCGGGAGACAAAACCATGAATCCCGATCCGGTCAAATCGAAAGAATTCTTTGCGGCGGTATAGCGATCGCCATCGCATTTTTAATTGCCTACAACACCTCAGCCCCAGTCGGTTGAGGTGTTTTGTTCGAGCTTTTTATATTGCAATAGTTAACCCAACAAACCGATCTGGCGATCGTCGGTTTCTGTCCCTAAAGCGATCGTCCGCGTGCCTCGGCGAATGGAGATCCAACCCAAGTCTTGCAGGCGATTGACTAAGTTAGAAATACTTACACCCAAGCGATCGCGCATTTTATATAACTGGGGCCACTGGGTTAAATCTTTCCCGGTACTTAACTCTAATAATACAGGTTTTGGCATCAGCAAGCAACTGGCAAAATACTGGGCTTGCCATTCAATGGAGTCGAGGCGCGATCGCTTCCCGGCAATTTCGCGATCGCCGCGACAGACAAACGGTTCGGACGAGGGATCGACTCCTAAATTTAACTCTAATTGGCGCACGATGCCGTCGGCTTCGTCATGGTTGATATGCAGCACCCAATGTCCGATTTCGTGGGCCAGGGTCGATTCTTGGAACCCTGGCGGCATTTCGAGGATGGCTTCGTTAATCTCGATCGTCCGTTCTCGAGGTAAAATTCTGGCTGCGATCGCCCCTTGTTCGTCTGGGGGAATGGCTTCCCAAACCACTCCCAAATCGAGAAAATCGGCCACTAAACTGGTGTCGAAGGGCCACTGCGGCGCGAAACTGGAACCGCGATCGGCCATTCGCCGCAAAATCTCGCTGGCACGGCGCTCGATCGCCGCTTTCGGATAAAATCGGTAGGGCTTGAAAACACTCACCGTTGGTCGCTTCGCTCCAATTCAAAATTCGCGCATTCAGAATTCGCGCATTTCAGATTGCTGTCTTAAAGTTAAAATCGAGCAAGGACGATTCCCTGCTATTCTGGATCGTTAGCTGCTTGGAATATTTTACGGGCAAACTCGGGGTTTTCCTGCATCCGACGAAACAAAACAGGCATTTCTTTGTAGTTTTGCTTCAAAAAGTCCGTGTCTTTTTGTGGGGTACGGCCGGCCAAAAAAATCAACTCTTCCTCGCCGAGACCGAGATGGTACGCCAGCGAGCGTATGACATCCTCCTTCGGCGCGTAGTCGGCGCGATCGTTCTCCAACTTCGACAGGTAGGTGAAGTCTACCTTCAGCAGCTTGGATAACTCCCGTTGCGAGTATCCCTTGTCCTTGCGGGCCTGGCGGATCAGCGTTCCGAATGTCTGTGTCACAGTTGTCGTCTCCTATTGGCGGGCGATTTTAGGTTAATTCTAACTTGGGCTTGACAGATTCATCAACAGCCGCTATAATGGGTTTAGTTGAATAAAAAATCAACCTGCGTTTCTACCAACGCCAAGTTTCCCCCATTGTCTCATCTTTTGGCATCGATTTGGCCGCTACGGGCGGTCGAGTCTCGGTTTGACGCGACAATTTTTCAGGAGATCCCCATGACCCAAACAAGTTTAAACTCAACCAAAGAGCAGATTTTGGCTTCATTTCAGCAGGTACTCGCCGATCGCCGACGGTTTGGATCCAAAGTGGCGACGAAAGAAGAAGAAGCCGAGAAAGAAAAGAACGTCGCCTTGTTGGAAACGGCTTCGACCTATACCGAGGATAGCATCGTCAAGGGATTGGCTGACTTGCAATTGGACTTCGGTAATGCGATCGAGAGTTTGAGCGATCGCCTGCAAACCGAGTGCGACAAACTCGACGAACTGCGCCGTGCGATCGCGATTGAAACCGATCGCGATCGCGAACTCCAGCGCGTGCGCGTGGTTGCCGACGCTCTCTATATTTTAACCCAAGAACACCAAGAAAAGTTACGAAATCTTGAAGATGAAACCTCCCGTCAGCAAGAAGCCTTGGAAAAAGACATGGCTGACAAGCGCAAAGCCTGGGATAAAGAACAACAAGAGTTTGAAACTTTGGCGGAAGAAGCACGGCAAGATCTGGAAAAAACGCGGCAACAGGCGGAGGCTGACTTCACTTACGAACTGAACCGGAAACGGGAAATCGAAGCGGACGAATACGAACAGGAACGGCGGACGTTAGAGCGAGAATTGAGCGAAAAACAGCAAGAGAAAGATAAAGATTGGGGCGATCGCGAAAAAGTTTTAAGCGACAACCAAGCCAAGTTAGAGGAGTACCGTCAGAAGGTCGAAACCTTTGAGGAAGAATTGAAGCAGGCTTATACCAAAGCCAAAGAAGAGGCGATCGCGAAAATCAATCGCGAGGAGAATGTCAAGGCCGAACTGGTGGAGAAAGAGTGGGAAGGTCAAGAAAATGCCTATCAACTCAAAATCCAGTCCTTGCAAACCAAAATCCAGCGCCAAGAACAACTGATTACCGACATTTCCGATCAGTTGAAAGCGGCGACGCAGCAAGCCAAAGATTTGGCCATGCGTGCTTTTGCCAACTCTAGTTCGTCCAATTAACCTCAACTCCACTAACACCTAATACCATTTTCCGAAAACAGTGCTACGCCCCGGATTGGGCAAACGCCGTTTGCCCCTACATTAATATTTCCAGGTGTTGTATTATATCAGATCCGGTACAACAGTTACGGTAATCGTAGGGGCGAAGGGCCTTCGCCCTATCCAATGTGCATCAAATCGTACCAGTAATTAACCGGATTTGATATTAATTCTGGAAATGGTTGTAATCCCTAACACCTAATCCCTCAATTACCGAGAAAAATCATGGCCAAAAAACCCACTTCCCGCAACACCAAAGCCGAAATCCTCGCCGCCTACAAAGAACTGGCAAAGGAGAAATCCGTTCTCGAAACTCAAGTCAAACAACAAGGAACGACGGCAGTAAAAATGGCTCCTCCCGCACCCGCAACGACGAACGGTAACGGTAATGGGAAAGTTCAAACCATTGCAAAACCAGTTGAGAAAACAGCGAGCGATCGCCAGTTAGAACAACAGCGAATGCAAGACACGATCGCGCTGCTAAAACGTCTCGAACTCGGGTTCGGTAGCGCCACCAGCGATCTGTCTGAAAAACTGACAACCGAAGCGACTCAACTGGCAGAACTGCAAGAAAACATTGCTGAAAACCTGCAACGACTTCAAGATCTGCACGAGATTGTAGAAATTGATGATGACACTCTCGACAATTTAGTTGAGGAGTACGAACGCAGCGACAAACAGTTTCAAGAAGAATTTGCCCAGCGTCGCGAAGAACTGGAAAATGCGCTCTCCGAGCAGAAGAAAGAGTGGATGAAAGCGCAAGAACGCTACTATCAAAACCGGAAAGAACGAAACGAAGACTACGAAAAGTCGCACCAACGGGACGAAGCGGAATATCGTTACAATTTGGATCTGCAACGCCATCTAGATGAGGAACAGTACCAACAACAACAAGAAGAACGCTATCGCCAACTCGAAGAACTGCAAGAAACCAAAGAGAAAGAATGGGAGGAACGGGAGAAATCTGTCAGCGATCGCGAGAAAGAATTCGCCGAACTGGAAACGAAGGTTGAAAACTTCAAGGAACAGAAAGAAGAACAAGTTGAGAAAGGCAAGCAAAACGGCACGAATATCGCCCGCTATCAAGCGAAAGTGAAATCCGACTTGAAAGCCAAAGAAATCGAGGGCAAAAAACAGTCTTACGACTTGCAAATTCAAGCCCTAGAAGAGACGATCGGCAACCAAGAACTGCAAATCAACAACCTGTCGAGTCAACTCAATTCCGCACTCACACAGGTGCAAGATTTGGCAGTCAAAGCGATCGAAGGTTCGGCCAACAAAGATTCTCTGAAAGCGGTTAAAGATATCGCGATCGAACAGGCCCGCAACCAACAGCGTAACAAATAACTTGACGTGAAGCCAACTGATATCAAATCCGGTTAAACAGATATAGTTTGGTAGGGGCAAACCCCCTGTGGTTGCCCCCTTCCCAACATTTGGACGGGGTAGGCACGGGGACACTACCCCTACCAACAAAAAAAGCGGACAGGTGATGTCCGCTTCTTATTTATTGGTAAGGATTCAGGTAGGCTAGGCTAAACAGGTGTAGAAACCCGGTTTCTCGCTTATAGCCGGACAAAATTCGAGTTTTTCCCTTCAGAAACCGGGTTTCTCTGTGCCACCTAGAATGCTTACATTTATTTAAATTCTACGATGCTAGCTTGCGGTTGAGAGGGCTTGCGCGTCTTTTTGTAGCAGGCGAATCACTTGATTTTTCTGCAACAAGCCGACTAGCATTCCATTCTCGTCAATGGCAGGAATTTCGTTGAGTTGTCGTTCTTCCAGGATGTTGACGGCTTCGAGTAAAGTGCGATCGGCTGCGATCGTCGGATACTCATCTAAGGATTTGGTCAATTCTTGGACTGAAACCTGCGGCCATTCCGAGGTAGCGATCGTTTTCATATCTTCGGCCGCGATCGTCCCTACTAACTGACCGCTTTCGTTGACGACCAGGAACCGCCGCCACTGCGTTTGACCGATGACGAATTCATTGGCAAACTGACGTAAAGATAGGCTTTCGGGAACGATAGGACTGTCGGGAGTGACAGCTTCTTTTACTGTCAGATCGGACAGCTTTTGTTGTAGGCTGGCAGCTTGGGCCGATCGTCCGGCATTTTGCAGCAAGAACCAACCGATCAGAACGTTCCAAATTCCGTTGAAGCTACCGTAGGCGAACAGAGGAACTAACCCGGAAACGATGCCGATCCAACCGATCGCCTGACCGACGCGACTAGCAAACACCACACCTTTATAGGGGTTGCCCGTCACTTTCCAGACGGCGGCTTTTAAGACGTTACCGCCATCGAGAGGCACACCGGGGATGAGGTTAAACAGTGCTAGAATTAAGTTCACCGAAGCGAGTAAACTGACGACAGCAGCCAGCGGCCCGCTAACGGGGGTCAACTGAGCGATCGCGAAAAACAGACCGAACAAGGCGATGCTGACGGCGGGGCCGGCGATCGCGACGCTAAAGGCTTCGGCTGGCGTTTCTGACTCCCGTTCTAAGTTTGCCAAACCGCCGAACAGAAACAGCGTAATTGATTTCACGTCGATTCCCTGTCGGAGGGCCACCCAGCTATGCCCCAGTTCGTGGGCCAGTACGGATGCGAACACGCCCAAAGCTGTTACCAGTCCCAACAGCCACGCCAACAAACCCAACTGGGGAAAGCTGGCGGCCAGGTTGGTTCCGTAGCTGGCGGTGACGAGTAGCAACACCAGAAACCACGAACCGTGAACGAAGAAAGGGATGCCAAATAAATTACCGACGCGGATACTACCGTTCATTGCGGTGTCCTCCGATTGCGACTGCGAGAGTGTTTCTCCCGCTTATGAGTCCATCTTAACAATCCGTTACAAAGGAAGCCCCTGTCTGGAGAGGGAGTTTGCCGATCGCCGAGGTTCGGTCGATCGCGTTGCTGAAATTACGAGTAAAAAGGGAGAGGTGACGATCGGAGTCTCACCCCTCATCCCTCACCCCCCACACCGAAGAACTAGGACGTAACGAGCTCTTTTTCTAGCATCAACTTCGATCGCTTCAAGGGTTCGGGAACCGCGATCGGATAGTCTCCGGTAAAGCAAGCCGTGCAGAAGTTTTCGGGATCTTCTCCCGTTGCTTGTAACATCGATTCCCGGCTGAGATAGGCGAGCGAATCGACTCCAATGCGATCGGAAATTTCATCAACCGATTTAGTGGACGCAATCAATTGATCCTGGTTGTCCGTATCGATGCCATAAAAACACGGATGGGTTACGGGTGGCGAAGAAATCCGCATATGCACTTCCGTTGCCCCGGCTTCGCGCAAAGCGCTGACAATTTTGTGGCTGGTATTTCCCCGGACAATGGAATCGTCTACCACCACGACGCGCTTGCCATCGAGAACGTCTTTTAAGGGGTTGAGTTTCATGCGAATTCCCGCTTGGCGCATTTGTTGGGTCGGCTGAATAAACGTCCGACCCACGTAGCGATTTTTAATCAACCCTTCGGCGTAGGGAATGCCGCTTTTTTGAGAGAAACCGATGGCGGCTGGTACGCCCGAATCCGGTACGCCAATGACGAGATCGGCTTCAACAAAAGATTCGGTGGCTAAATATTCGCCCAAACGCTTGCGATAACTATATAGGGTTTCTTCGTGCATGAGGCTGTCGGGACGAGAGAAATAAATCGCCTCAAACACGCACAGTTTGCGATGGGCGTTGTTCGTCCAGTGAAAAGAAGCCAACCCTTCGTCGGCGATCCATACCAGTTCGCCGGGTTCGACATCGCGCAAATATTCGGCCCCAATGATATCGAGACCGCAGGTTTCCGAGGCGAAAACGTAGCGTTGCGGTTCTCCTTCTAAGGTGCCAATGACCAAAGGACGGATGCCATGGGGATCGCGAATTCCCATCATCCCCACAGGCGTACCGATGGCGAGACTAAACGCACCTTCGCATAAATGCAGTGCGCCGATGGTGGCTTCCAGCCAATTTTTGCCCGCGTCCACTTCTGCACCGATGGCCACGGCGATCGCTTCCGAATCGGTGGTGGTGCTAAACTGGCAACCGCGTCGGGCCAGTTCTTCTCTGAGTTGCTGGGTGTTGACTAAGTTCCCGTTGTGGGCAAGTGCCAGAGGGCCCGATCGCGTCTCGACGATGGCCGGTTGGGCATTATCCACCCGACTCGATCCGGTGGTAGAGTAGCGAGTATGGCCGACCGCCAAATCGCCATCGAGGCCGCTTAAAATCTTTTCGTTGAAGACTTGGGAAACCAGACCCATGTCTTTGTGTAGCATGACGCGATCGCCTTGGAAGGTGGCAATACCCGCCGATTCCTGGCCGCGATGCTGGAGGGCGTACAATCCAAAATAGGCGAGCTTGGCAACGTCGCGATCGGGTGCGTAAACACCAAACACGCCGCAGGCTTCCTCCTGTTTGTCGGCACGGTTGGCATCGGGAAGGGGGTTGGAAATCATGGGTGGGGGTGGGTGAAGGTGGCAGCAGTCTCATGGCCTCACCTATACTGTATCGTTTTGTAACGGCCAACGGCCAAGGGAATTCAATATTTCTTTAATATTTCCTTAAACTTCTCTGAACTGACATCAATGGGTGAGATCGCCGCATTCGACTGTTGCTTCCCACCTCAATGGCCGACCTGCGACCAAAACCACGCTACCATTTTCTGCGATCGCCCAGCCTCGGGCTTCGACTAGCGATGGCGTGGGTTCTCCAATGGGGCTAGTGTTTCCAGTTGCTAAAGCATCGCGATCGCTCCATTCTACCGCCGTATCGAACAGCGTCCCATCGGTAGGGGTAGGAGGCAAGCCGCCGCGTCCGGTAATGGTAAACTCGCTGTCCTGGGCGCGATCGCAGGGATGGGCATCGACTAAACTAGCAATATCGATGACAGTTGGACTCAAATCCACAACCCCAGAAGTGGAATCGATATCGGGAGTGTTCACCTGTACGGTTCCGGCGAAGGATGCCCCCAATGCCGAAGTCGCGGTGATATCGCTTTCGGGAGTGGCGCGATCGCGAAATTCCGTCCCGAAGATGCTTTGGGCGTTAACAATAACCCGTCCCCCGGTTGCATTTTCAGCGTTGGCACTGATATCGCTATTTTCCAAAGCCGCTAACACCCCCGCATCCAAGATAATGTTACCGCCAGGAACATCGCCAAAGGCATTGGTACTGATGGTACTGCCCCGACGCAAGACGATCGCCTCCGCATCAATGGCAATATTACCCCGACCCGATCGCGTTTCGGCTGTCAAACGCGATCCATTTTCCAACCGCAGTGTCTGAGTGCGAATATCGAGATTGCCCGCCGCCCCACTGCCGATCGCGCTGACATTAATTTCCCCACCATCGTCGATCGTGATGCGATCGGCGACAATATCTAGATTACCGCCGCGACCGAGACCCGCTTCGGGGGAAGAAATGCTGTCGTCACCGGACTGGGCGAGAATGCCACTGGGGATCGTGCCGTCAGCAGAACGCCCGACAATTTCGAGATCGCCGACGACAATGCGTCCGTTTCCGCCATTCCCCGCCCCGAAGGTACTGACCCCAATTTCTCCACCGTCGCGCAACAGCAGGCGATCGGTTTCCACGATTAAATTGCCCCCGTTCCCCGTCGATCCCGATTGCGACGAGGCGCTGAGGAGAGAGGGAAACATCCCGTCTACACCAGTCAGCGAAATCGATTCGCCCATTCGCACCGTCAGGGTTCCCGCATCTCCCGATCCGAAAGTGGCTACCCCCACTTGTCCCCCATCGATGGCACTGAAGCGATCGCCCTCTAGGGTCAAATTCCCCCCGCGCCCCGAGGCTTCCTGACTGACGGCGGCAAAAATATCGCCATCCACCAAATCGATCGTCCGCGATCGCACGGTTAGATTGCCTGCATCGCCCGCATCGAAGGTACTGGCGGAAATGCGAGAATTTGGCCCCACAAAAACGCGATCGGCTTCTACGGTTAAATTCCCACCACTTCCGGTAGCCTCTTCTTGAACATCGGCAAACAGATTGCCCCCGGCGAGTTCAATTTCCGCCGCCAGAACTGTTAAATTGCCAGCATTGCCTCGCCCCAACGTACTTGCCGAGATGTTTCCGCCGCGACTGACAAAAAGGCGATCGCTGTTAACAGCAACGTTGCCCCCTTCTCCAGTGCCATTCCTCCCCACATTAGCTGATAGTGCGCCCCCCGAAATCGATAGTAACTGCGATCGCACCTGCAAGTCTCCCGCATTGCCTTCGGCGAAGGTATCCACAGAAACAAACCCACTGGCGGCGATCTCGAAGCGATCGGCATTGATGGCAATACTACCCGCATCGCCGCGTCCGAGTACCGCCACCGAAATAAATGTATTTTCTCCGACTCGCAAATGAGGCGTTTCGATGGCCAACCGGCCGCCATTTCCCGTCGCTTGGCTACCGACGATCGCGGCAATATTACTAAAAAAACCACTTTCGGATCGTCCTTCTAAGGCGATCGCATCTCGCGCCACAATGGTAATATTTCCGGCATTGCCTTGTCCGAAGGTACTCGCCCCAACGGATCCGCCTTCAGTTAAAAAGAGGCCATCGGTTTCGATGTTTAAATTGCCACCATTGCCTTGCCCGAAGACGCGGGCGCTAATCGTCCCCCCGCCACTAACCGAAAGGCGATCGGTTTCGATGTTTAAATTGCCGCCATTCCCCGTCGCCTCGTTATTAACATCAGCAAACAGACTGCCGCTTTCGAGGGCGATCGTCCCGCTACGCACCGTTAAATCCCCCGCATTCCCCTGTCCGAAAGTATCGACAGAAATACTCCCGGCATCTGCCACTCGCAGGCGATCGCTTTCAATGGTAATATCGCCACCATCACCCATCGCTTCTGCATTCGCATCCGCAAACAAAAACCCTCGAGACAAATCGATTTCTCCGGCACGAATGACGAGACTGCCTGCATTTCCGACCCCAAAGGTATCCACCGAAACAGACGCACCGCCATCGATACTGAGGCGATCGCTTTGGATAATAACACTGCCTGCATTTCCCAGTCCGAAACTGTTGGTCGAGATTTGTGCGCCGTTCGTCAGTTGCAGCCGTCCGGTTTCCATGGTAATATCGCCACCATTGCCCGTCGCCTCCAAAGTTGTGGCTGCGGCGATCGTCGTCATTTCTCCACTGGTAGCAATACCGTCGATGGCGATCGCTTCCCTAGCCCGAATGTCGATCGCGCCTGCATTTCCCTGACTGCGAGTATTCGCAAAAATTTGTGCGCCATCGCCCAAACTCAGGCGCGTGGTTTCAATGCTAACGGTTCCAGCATCGCCACTGCTAAAGGCAACCGAACCGAAACCGCTTGTTTCTCCGCTTGCAGATACACCGACTACTGCGATCGATTCTACCGCCTGTGCGGTTGCCGATCCACCATCTCCAGTACCGAAACTGACAGCAAAGGTTTGTCCCCCGCCAGAGAGGGTTAACTGTTGGGTTTCCAAAGCAATATCGGCCCCGCGTCCCGCACCGTAAGTCACCGAAAAAATGGCACTGGGAAAACCATTCCCTGGAGAAACACCGTCGATCGCGATCGCTTCTCGAGCTCGAATAAAAATGTTTCCTCCACTTTCATCGCCTAGGAGACTGCTATCAATTTGAGAACCATTGCTGAGAGTGACGCGATCGCCTACAACTTGGATGGTTCCGCTAGCGCGATCGCTGCTACTAATGCCCGCTTGTCCGTCGAGTCGCAGGTTGCCGAAGTCGGCGACATCGGTATAATCGAGCTCGAATCCCTGGGAGTTGGGGTTAATATTAACTCGGCTATTTACACCCACCGAGCCGATTTCCACTCGTCCTCCTGGCGCTAAAACAATACCGCCGTCGAAGTCAATTTCACCACCCACGAGGGCGAGAGTTTGGGACGATCGCACTCGCAACCCATCAGAACTAGCCAGAAAACTCTCTAAAAAGCTGCGGTTGAGGGCAATAATTTCTTCGGGAGTCGCTTCTGGGGAAATGGGTGCGCTGAAGCGATCGATGCCATTTCCTGATACCGCGATCGTTCCCGGTGCGCTGCCAAATTGCAAGCCGATCGGCACGTTTACTGTTAGCAACGAAGGAACTTGAGGATCGACGGCGCTAAATTCGCTGTCGTTTGCGAAAACAAAGGCATCGGCAGTGGTAGCAAAAAAAGAACCTCCCAGATCCAAACGGGCATTCGTGCCGAAGAAAATGCCGTTGGGGTTGAGTAAAAATAAGTTGGCATCGCCGACAACCGACAGAGTTCCTAAAATTTGGGAGGCATTATTTCCGGTAACGCGAGTGAGGATATTTTCCGCGATCGCGGGCGAAGCAAACTCGATAATGCGCCCGTCGCCGACATTAAATTCGCTGAAACTGTGGAACAGATTTTCGCCGCGAACTGTACCACCGTCAACGCGATCGCGGCTTGCGTCAACCGGAACCAAGCGACTACTTTCGGTTCCCAAAGTGCGATCGGGAATTATTTGTCCCCACGCTATTCCCGAAACGGCGAGGGGATACCCTACCGTACAAGCTAGTAACGCGATCGTTTTCCAAGTCATAACACTTCTTCCAATTCATAATATTTCGATGCACGGTTAACGGCAAATCTTGCATTTTTCTCTGGAGTCGGGTAACATTGTTAATTTGTGTCAAAGCGACCCAACGTAATCTAGATATTGATATTTTTCATTTTCCAGAATTTTCCGAATCTCTTGCAGTTTTTTCAACTTGTAAGTCCCCTCGATATACTCTTCTTTTGATGGATCGTTCCCCAGGAAATCGAGAACGCGATCGCTCTCTTCGACGATCGCCTCTCGTAGAAATTCGCTAAATTTCATGCGGTTTTTTCCGGGAAGTTCGATGGCATCTAACTCGACAGCTTCGCCATCAATAGACAGTTGAATGGGTTGACAGCACTCAATTTGGGTAAACTGAGATTTTGCCAGCCATTCATAAAATTCTGGAGACAGATCGATATGTTCGCTTTCTCCTGCTGTCGAATAAAAGCTGATGTCTAGTGTCATTACTCGTCCTCCTTCGGTGGTTCAAAGTCGATAATTTCTTGTTCGGGTATGTTTTCTGCCCATGCAATTCCATTGCGATCGAGCATTTTCTTAGCAGGTGTAGTAATTTTACCTGTTGTCAGCACAGCCCACACCGTCCCTTTCTTGACAATTTTTTGAGCCAGTGTCGAATCAATGAGTTTTCGAGTTTTAATCTCTAGGTGTGACATAAGCAACTAATGTTCTAGCTATTATACTTCATATTTATATTTTTGACAATTTCCTTAACCTTTTTTTCGTCTCCAGAGGAAAAGCAGACAATATCCCCTTTCGGATCGTTTCCAGTGGTTCGCTTGCATTTGATTCCTGCCTTTTCCAGCTTGTCGATCGTCCATGCTACCAAATTCTTGTGGACACTCAGTTTGTAAATCATCCGATCTTCGTCGGTTTCCCATGTTCGATCGACCATAATATTTTGTGAGATGTATAGTGGTTATTCTGGTTCAACCTCTAGGATACCAGAGGTTGAATCTTTGTAAATGTAACAAAAACGCGATCGGTGAATGCGTAATCCTCTAACCGTAACTTATCGCGTTGGGTATCGTTCTGAGGAATTCGCGATAAATGGCTTCTACGCGATCGACATTCCCAGCAAGCGTGTAGCGTTCCAAAATACGTTGGTACGCTTTTTCACCTAGCATTGAGGCAAGTTCGGGGCGATCGATAAACTCGGTTAAAATTTGACCGAGTTTTTCTTCGATCTGTTGAATATCAATAACGATTCCGGCTTCTCCTGCCAAAACTTCCCCATGACAGCCCGCATTTGTAGCGATACAAGCAACACCACAAGCCATCGCTTCTAGCAGCGATAGCGATAGACCTTCTACTAAAGAGGGTAGCACAAATACATCCGAGCCGCGCAAAATTTCAATGCGGCGTTTCTCCTCTTGGACGTAACCGACCCAAATAATACTCTCATCGTTCCCGTAGCGTTCTTTTAGCTTTTTTTCTAGGGATCCCGTACCCACTATAGCCAATTTATATCCTTCTGGTTTTGGCAGTTTTCCCCACACTTGCAGCAAAACTTCTACATTCTTCTCAGTTTCGAGCCTGCCTTGATACAAGAATAAAAACTCGGCTCCCCACTCTGGTTTAATGTTGAAAAATCCCGGCGAATATTTATGGATATCGACGCTGTTGGGAATGACGGCAATGCGATCGTCCGGTACTTTTAACTTTCTTAATAGCTGTCTTTGTGGGTTCGAGAAAACGATAACTTTTTGGCAAGCTGCCAGTGTCGAAGCATAGATTTGATAGGTAAACTGTTGCGATCGCGCCGAAAGCGTCCGATATTCACTGTCAAAAGGTTGATGAAATGTGACAACTAAAGGCAACCCGAGCTTGCTACAAATCGCAGGTAAACAAAAGTCGAGGGGAGACAGTACCAACGAAGCGTGCAATACATTAAATTGACAGTGCTGTAAAGTCTCGACCAAAACTCGACCCGCACCGAAAGACGGAATCGTATAGAAAACCGATTTATGGAAATACGGTAACGCGATCGTGCGTGGCGATCGATCGCAATCAGGATCTCGATCTTCAGTTTCAGAAGCAAACTGAAAAAAGTCAACCTGATGGTTGCGCCTCAGCAGTTCGCTGGTAATTTCTCGACAGTAGGTGACATTGCCGCACCCAGGAGATTTTTTACCGAGCCATGCAATTTTCATCGCGATTTAACTCGACACCTCTGACAATTCCAACGTGCGACCTTCGATATCTTTAACCAAAAAGTTCAAGGGTTTGTCGCGGCGGATTTTATACTTGATGCCGTGCATTTGTACGCGCAGCAGCAACTCTTCTAAACATTCGCGATCGAAGCAAACGTGACGGTGGCGATTTTTCGTCCCCAAACTCGCCCCAGAAATCAAATGCAGTTGGGCATTCTTTGTCAACTGATACCACAATCCTTCCGGCGGATCGACACTGCGGCGCGTCGTGCCCCCGATATCCGCCGACATATAAATCGGATCGACTCCGGTGGCCCCCAGGGTTTGCTCGTAGTTGTAATAGTAGTGCAACGGCACCTCCGCCGCCGACAGATCCAGTTCCCCCTCGTAAAATTGACGAGCCACCTCCAAGTCCGAAACCATGACGGTGTACACTTTAGGGGCGCTGGTCAAAAACATCCACATGGCCACGGCGTAGGCGGCCAGCAGCATAATCATAATCCCCTGGGTGGAAAAGAGAGTATCCCACAGAGGGAGTGCGCCGAGAAGGGAAGGGGTAGCTAAACTCATGTTCAAACGGCTGTTATCGATCGCGTGTCGGTATAGAATGTCTCCAGTTCTCTTATTGTATCAATCCCCGACTGTGGGGATCCGTCTGATTTGCTGAGGTCGAGTATCGTGCAGGTTCCCGAGTTTCCCGAAGCCCACCACCCACTTGTTAAGTCGCTGTTCGGTCACAGCGATCGCGACTTGCTGACCCTGTTCCAACGCCATCTCGACGAGGGTAAGTATTTTACGGCCATTTTTTGCCGTTACGCGGCGGTGGTTTATACCCTCATTGCCCATTCGGTGCCCTCTCCGGTACAAAGGGACTACCTGTTCGCGTTGACTTGGCGACATTTGTTTTACGAGTTGCGATCGCCCGATTTGCAAGAAAGCCTGGCCGCACACGGGATCGAAGCCGATCCCCAACGCCTGACGGTACAGAACTGGCTGATCGATATTACCGCTACCTGCATCAACCAGGCCCAACTTCCCCCCCCCGAAGATATCCACTATTCTCTAAAAGATGCCTCGCCGCCGTTGTGGTGCTATTTGCAACAAGCCCTCGACGCACTCTCCCCCTTGCAACGGACGATCGCGATTATGGCGCAAACCTTTCGCTGGAGTGAAACCCGCATCGCCGCTTACTTACAAGCGGAGGGCGAGTCTCTATCTCCGGCGAAAGTGGGGGAACAGATTCCCGTTGCTTATCGAGAATTGGAGGCGGCGTTACCCCAGGATATTCGCGAGATTTACTTGGTTTCGGTCACGGGGTAGCGA
>CAKZKB010000253.1 GCA_937121005.1 uncultured cyanobacterium
GGTAACGAAGACAAGTCGCAACAAATTTTAGAAGACCTACTCGATCGCCATGGCGATCGTCCCGTCGCCGCCGAAGCATTGCATATTTTAGGCTTCACCGATCGCGCCCTTTGGGATCGTTTACTGGCAGAATTTCCCCGTCACCCCCGCAGTGCCGAAGTGGCCGTCCAGCGCTTGCAAGAAAACTCCAAAGACGCACCCGAAAACATCGATTTGTTGCTGTTACTGTCCCGACATTTATATTTACCTAACTACCTTACCTATCTCGATCGCCTCAAGAATGACTACGGCGATCGCTTGACTCCCGAACAGTGGGAACTCGTCGCTTTTGGCTATTGGGAAAAACAAATTTATGGCGAGGCGGGGAAAGCCTACGCCAAAGCCCCACCTACAGCCCGCAACCTCTACCGTAGCGGACGCGGTTTGCAGTTGGGTGACGAAACAAAAGAGGCGCGATCGGCCTACCGCCAACTCGCCGAACAGTTCCCGGAAGCCCCGGAAACGGGGGAAGGATTGGTGAAATTGGCGGCGATCGTCCGAGAAGATGAAGAAGCCATTCCCATTCTCGATCGCGCGATCGCTAATTTCCCCGATCGCGCTGCCGAAGCCCTTCTCCTGCGAGCAAAAACCCTCGATCGCCTCGACAGTGCCGACTCGGCCAAGCAAGCCCGAGAATCAATTTTAACTCAGTATAGCAACTCTGATACCGCCGCCGAATTGCGCTGGCAATACGCCCGCGATCGCGCTGAAGAGGGCGATTTTGCCGAAGCGTGGCAGTGGGCGCAACAAATTACGACCGAAAATCCCAACAGCGAAGAAGCCCCGAAAGCGGCCTTTTGGGTGGGGAAATGGGCTGCCCGTTTGGGACGAGAAGCTGAGGCCAAACAAGCCTTTGAATTTGCCATTGGCAACTATCCCGAATCCTATTATGCTTGGCGATCGGCGGTGCAATTGGGTTGGGAGGTGGGTGATTTTAACACTCTGCGATCGCGATCGCCCCAAGTCGTCATTCCTACTAACCGCCACGCCCTTCCTTCTGGTTCCCAAACCCTGCAAGAATTGTATTGGTTGGGCCTCGATCGAGAGGCTTGGACGATTTGGCAAGTCGAGTTTGAAAACGCCATGCAGCCCACCGCCGACGAACAGTTTACCGACGGCATTATGCGCGTCGGTGTGGGAGATTATTTAGAAGGGTTGTTCATGCTGTCGAACTTAAAATGGCGCGACGAACCCGAAGTGCGATCGCGATATTTAGAACTCAAACAAACCCCCGCCTACTGGCAAGGATTGTATCCGTTTCCCTATCTAGAACCGATCTTAAAATGGTCGCAAGAACGGCAACTCAACCCCATGCTAACTATTTCTTTGATTCGGCAAGAGTCGCGGTTTATGCGATCGATTCAGTCCTCTGTAGGCGCGACGGGATTGATGCAGGTGATGCCCGATACCGCCGAATGGATTTCCGAACAGCGCGGTGAGGACGATCTCGATTACGACCTTACTAATCCCGAAGATAACATTCGTTTGGGCACGCTCTATTTAGATTATACTCACGACGAGTACGATGACAATTCTTTACTGGCGATGGCTAGTTACAATGCCGGCCCCGGTAGCGTCGCCAGTTGGCTCGATCGCTTTTCAACCCGCGATCCTGACGAGTTCGCTGCCAAGATTCCCTTCCCAGAAACCAACCATTATATCGAAGCCGTATTTGGGAATTATTGGAACTACTTGCGCCTCTACGAACCCAACATTCGCCGCCAAGTTGACAGTTTAGCCAATGGTTAAAATCGAGCGGGTGTAAAGTTTTATTGCAAAGTTGTTTTTTTCTCCGATCTCTCTTATAATTAACGGTGGTCTTACTCCCTCAAATAGACCGCCGTCGGTCTAACCATTGATACCAAAGCGAAAAGCGGCGACTATGCTAGAATCCATTGGCAAACCTATTATTATTGCCACCTATCCGCGATCGGGCACTCACTTGACGATCGATCTGCTCCGCAAGCAGTTTCAAGAGTGCAAATCCTGGAAGTTTCTAGGCGAAACCAAAAACAATCTTTACCTCGATATCGATCCGATATTAATGTCCCCTCCGCTATCGGAACGCGATCGTAAGTTGGCGCTGCATTGTTTGAGTCGATCGCAGCGACCGCTCGTTAAAACGCACGGATCGATTCCCTGGTTGCAAAGCTATAATGGTTGGGTCGAAGAGCTCGTTAATGGCAGCGATATTTTCTATGTTTTTCGCGACGGCCGTAAGTCTTTGTGTTCCTTGCACGTCTTTATGAAAAACTACGATCCGGCGGCCCGCTGTTCCATTAGCGAATTCGTTCGTCAAGAAGTCAATGGAGTCAGCCGACCTCGAATTTGGGCCAATCACGTTCTCAATTGGATCGATCGCCCCAACGTTCGAGCGCTCAAATTTGAAGACATTATCAAAAATCCCCGCCAAGCCATTACCGATATAGGACAAATTTTAGGATTAACCCCCCTGTATGTAGAGCCGATATTGCCCACCTCCGTCAAAAGCCGCTGGCAAGGGTTGCTAGCAACCTTCACCCAAACCCAACCCGAAAGTACCAACCACACCCCCGAAGAAAAGCCAGCCAAATGGACTGAAGAGTGGACTTACGAAGACCGGAAATTTTTCCACGAACAGGCAGGAGATCTGCTGATTCGTCTGGGTTACGAAAGTAGCGATCGCTGGACTCGCGAGGACAATTGCCACTCTAAACCCTAACATTGCCTGACATTTTCAGAAATTTGCGCTACCCTAGCAGAAGCGTTCGGTATTAGGGAACGTTACCGTCTCCCCCAAGTTGACTATGGTTTCTGTGAGAGCGACGCGATCGAAGTCGAAACACCCCCAGCCACCGACTCGGAACGATCCCCCCGCTCCTAGCAAAAAGGAGCTCGCCCTAGAACAACGTCGTAAAGCTAAGGCTCGCAAAGAACTAATTCAGTCCTTTCTCTCGGCAGGAATCTTCGCTCTGGTCATTGCCATTGCCTTATTCTTTGTCAAAGACTATAAAATTGCTGTAGCTGGAGGTGGCGGTATATTAGTCACTATCTTAGCTTATAAATATCCCGTATACGCTCTCTGGGCATTTTTTATTTATATGCCTTTCGCGGGAACGGTCACTTATGGCTTATTCGGAGGAAGTGCCGTTTTTCAACTGGCAAAAGATGGTTTTTTCATTCCTGCCTTTGTTGCCTTAGCCAGACAAATAACAAAAGAGCGAAACCCCCTGATTCTTCCTGGGTCTCTAAAAACCCCATTGCTAATTTTGGTTGCGATTTGCGGCATCCTTTTTTTATTGACCAATGTTCCCCAGCATCTTGAAGGCAAAGATAAGCCAATTTTTATGGGCATTATTGGCTTTAAAGCCTTGCTGGGCTACGCTCCACTTATTCCCTGCGTTTACTATATGCTGCGGAACAAACGAGAACTGCTGTGGTTCGTGCGCCTCCACGTTCTTCTCACGATTATTTGTTGCTTTTTGGGAATTGTCCAGTACATGATGCTCTCTTCTGGCATTTGTCAGGGAACCGATCATCTGACAGGTGACGATCTATTTAAAGCAACCATTGAGTACCGATGTTTTATCGGTGGATCTCTTGTTTTTAGTCCGTCTCAAAACACAATTCGTCTACCGGGAACTTTTGTCGCGCCTTGGCAATGGGCCTGGTTTCTAATCGGTAATACTTTCTTTACCTTTGCAACTGCATTTGGCGATCCCTCTTTGTTGTGGAAAATTAGCGGATTTTTGGGGTTGCTTCTGGTTGTTGTCAATTCCGTAATTTCTGGACAAAGAATTGCATTGTTCTTGGTACCAGTTTTACTAATTTTACTCTTAGTCTTAACGGGACAGATTTCAAAACCAAAACAGTTTGTTGGCATTGTTGGCGGACTTGCTGTTCTTATTTTACTGGCTTCTATCCTCTTTCCTGATATTGTTCAAGAACGAATTGATAGTGCGGTGAGTCGGTGGAACGCATCTCCTCCCACTGACTTTATTGCCCACCAATTTGAATTTACAACTAAGGGTCAAAGTGGATTTCTCGGTAAGGGATTGGGGCGAGCAACAAATGCGGCTCGAATGTTTGGAAATGCTGCTCTCATTGAAACCTACTACCCTAAATTGCTTTACGAAATGGGGCCGTTAGGGGTTATATCATTTTTGGGTGTGGTGACAACAATTACGATCGCCACGTTTAAGACCGCTTATCGCTCGGTGAAAGACGATAAACTGCGGACGATCGCCAAAAGTTTTTGGGTTTTCATTCTCTTTATCAGCTATCAAACCTATTACTATCCTCTCGATGTCGATCCGGTGGCGGTTTATTATTGGGCGGTAGTGGGTTTGGTGCTGAAAATCCCCGAAATCGATCTCGAAGAACGCATGAAAGAAAAAGGGATCGATATCCCCACTCGCCCCAAAGATCGCAAAAAGTTAATCAAGCAGTTAACGAAAGAGAAAATCTTGTGAGAGTATGATATAATTCATGCCGCACTGCCATCGCCTTGTCAGATGAACGTTACGGAATTTTGCCAGCACTGTACCGGAAAATGGTTTTCCCAACGGACGACGCACGCCGTACCGCCGGGAGAAATGGAAGCCAGTCGCGCCGACTTGTACGTGGACTCCCTAGGGGCTGACGATCCCGACGCAGCCAAGGCGATCGCGGCCATTTCTGCTGACCCCACCGCCGCCGTAGCCCTGCGATCGCGCTGGGAAGGGGTTGTTGGCGCAAACCCCAACAAGCAAAACGGCTCGGCGATCGTCGCATTTGTCCCCGAAACCGACACCACCGGAGAGTGGGTGCAGCAGGTTCCAGGTCAGGACGCGATCGCGGGTCGCTACGAGCTCGTCAACGGCCAGAACCTGACGCTAACCGCCACAACCGACAAGTTTACCACCGAAGAGCGCTGGTGGTTTGCCGGGGATAACTTGCGCGAGCGTACCAGCATTATTTCCTATCCCGACGGTACGCGCATCGCTTCCTTTTTCTCCGAAATTCGCCTCGGTCAAGCGCAGAACAAGAGCGATGCCTAAAAAATATCGCTATCTAGCCGAAAAATCCATCCTCATTCATCTTGAAAACAGCATCACTTTGACTCTAAAACCATCTGCGTTCATCCAATTTATCTGTGGTTGCAAATGAACAACGAGCAATTACCCGTTTCCCTAATTTGCATCGATGCGTTTGCCGATCGCCCCTTTTCCGGCAATCCGGCTGCCGTTTGCCTGCTCGATCGCCCGGCTGAGGCTCAATGGATGCAGCAGTTAGCCGCCGAAATCAACTTGTCCGAAACCGCATTCGTGCGTCCTGAAGGCGATGGTTTTGAATTGCGCTGGTTTACGCCTACCGTTGAAGTGAACCTCTGCGGTCACGCCACCCTCGCTAGTGCCTGCGCCCTCTGGGAACTCGATCGCGTTGAAAGTTCGCAGCCCATCGAATTTTATACCAAAAGCGGTACGCTCGTCGCTCGCCGCCAAGGGGACTGGATCGAATTGGACTTTCCTGCCAAAATGGTCAGAGAAACCGATCCGCCACCCGCCTTACTCGCGGCGTTATCCGTTGCGCCAACATTCGTCGGTAGCGACGGGACAGACTACCTACTCGAAGTAGAGTCCGAGGCGATCGTCGGCCAACTCCAACCCAATTTTCGTCAACTGGCGACCCTGCCAGTACGCGGTATTATTGTCACCAGTCGATCGTCGCCGCCTTACGATTTTGTTTCCCGTTTCTTTGCCCCCGGATCGGGGATTGACGAAGATCCGGTGACGGGTTCGGCCCACTGTTGTTTAGCAACATTTTGGCAACCGCGACTGAACAAAAGCGAGTTTTTGGCCTATCAAGCCTCCCCGCGCGGTGGTACCGTTCGAGTCAAACTTGTAGGCGATCGCGTCTATCTGGGCGGAAAAGCCATTCCCGTCTGGCAAGGAAATTTACTCGTTCCTCTTTCCAGTTGATACATCTCCTAAAGAGACGAAGCCTTCGCTAAGAAAAGGGATGAAGAGCGGAATTGATACAAAACTTTACAGTCAGGGTTGTTAAAATTCCGGCATTCTGGTAAAGTTAACTATCTCTCGTGTTTGACTTCCGCATTTTGAATTTTTAATTTCTAATTTTGAATTGGAGCGTAGCGACTAAAACCTCATGCAGAAAATTCTCGATACGCATATCGCCGCCGATCGCGTTCTCCTCACCCCCGAGGAGATTAAAGCCAAATTACCCATTACGGACGCTGCCGAAGAAACAGTCGTCAAAGCGCGATCGCAACTGGAAAACATCCTCGACGGTAAAGATTCCCGTCCGTTCATTGTAGTCGGGCCTTGTTCCATTCACGACCCCCAAGCGGCTATAGAATACGCCCGCAAATTGCGCGATTTGGCCGATCGCGTCCGCGATAAACTGTTACTCGTCATGCGGGTCTATTTTGAAAAACCCCGCACCACCGTCGGCTGGAAAGGGTTAATTAACGATCCGGATATGAACGATTCGTTTCATATCGAAAAAGGATTGCAATTGGCTCGCCAACTGTTGTTAGATTTGGCCGAGTTAGGATTGCCCGCCGCCACTGAAGCCCTCGATCCCATCGTCCCTCAATATATCAGCGAATTGATTTCTTGGTCGGCGATCGGGGCGCGAACTATCGAGTCGCAAACTCACCGAGAAATGGCAAGCGGTTTGTCTATGCCCGTCGGCTTAAAAAATGGCACCAACGGCAGCATTGAAGTCGCTATCAACGCCATGCAAGCGGCCCGCGAACCCCATAGTTTTGTCGGAATCAACCAAATGGGGCAAGTCAGCGTATTTAAGACCAAAGGTAACGACTACGCTCACATCATTTTACGCGGGGGTGGCGGCAAAACCAACTACGATCGCCCTGCAATTTTGCACGTCGAAGCCAAACTCAAAGCTGCAAACTTGCCGCCCCGGATCGTTATTGATTGCAGTCACGGCAACTCGAATAAAGACCACAAACAGCAAGGAAAAGTGTTTGCCAGTATTGTCGAACAAATTGCCAACGGCGATACCGCGATCGTCGGGATGATGTTAGAATCTCACCTGCACGAGGGCAGCCAAAAAATGACCGGCGATCCGGCTGACTTGCGCTACGGCGTATCGGTGACGGACAAGTGTATCGGCTGGGAAGAAACCGAACGCATCATCCTCGAGGCTGCGGAGAAATTGCGCGTTTGAAAAAGTCCGCGATCGGCTAGTACAGCTTGGCGGAAATAGCCTTATTATTAATAGGTAGGGTGCTGTACTAGCTCGAAGAGGGCTCCCGCGATGGTGCGATCGTCCATTTCCATAAGGGATGTTGCGGCCCCGCTTCTCGAATGCGTAACACCTGTTTTTGCAGCCGTTTCCGGTACGCTGGTGGAAACCCCCAGAGGATATTACGACTTTGCCACACCAGCACGGCGATCGTCGCCCCCAAACACAACGCCAAACCTAACCGCGGCCACAAATGAGCCCACAACCCATACCAGACGGCGGGCCAGGTAAAATAGTCGATCCACAGGCCGATCTCGCGGCGCAATTGCCACAGACTCCA
>CAKZKB010000254.1 GCA_937121005.1 uncultured cyanobacterium
CTTTGAGAAACCGGGTTTCTACACCCGAGGCGCGATCGGACACCTGAATAGTTACAATCGAGCGACTGACCAAATTCGCCAAGCAGCCGCACATAGGGTACAATTTCCCAAGATGGTCATCGAGGCTTGTAGCGTCACCAACCAATCGAGAGACGGGGCATTGTCAAAAAAGTGCCAAGTACAAGCGCACATGGCTCCCACTAAAGCAGGTAACATCGCCAAAGACAACCATCGCCACGATCGCGTCTCGCTGACTTCACCATACTGCCACACAAAAACGATCGCAGCGATCCATTCAATGACGCTGGATACGTGAACCATCCAAGTGGGAATTGAAAGGACGTGCATAAATCTTCGACAGTGCGGCAATTTGCGGTATGGTTAAAACCATGCGAGCGGTACTGTGCGGCTACTACGGAATGGGCAACGGCGGCGACGAGGCGCTGTTGGCTTCCCTGTTGCAAATGTTACCACCGGATGTGACTCCGATCGTCTTGTCTGGAGATCCGCAACAAACGTACAATCGCTATGGCGTGGAGTCTCGCCCGCGCAAGTCCTTACCGCAGGTACAATCGGCGTTAAATATAGCCGATGCGTTTATTTGGGGTGGCGGTAGCTTGATGCAAGATGCCACCAGTGCGCTTTCTCCAGTGTACTACGCTGGGTTAATGGGTTTAGCACGACGAGTCGAATTAACTACCATCGCCTGGGCCCAAGGGATCGGCCCTCTCAACCGCCAGTTTACCACACTTCTGGCTCGAAAATCATTTGCAGCTTGTCAGGGAATTAGCGTTCGCGACGGGCGATCGGGACGCATTTTACAAGAGTGGAAGTTGCCCTTTATTATGGCACCGGATCCGGTGTGGGCGCTAGACGCATCTCCGGTTCCGGGGTTAGGAAATTTACCCGCCCCGCGAGTGGCGGTGACGCTACGATCGCACCCCCAACTGACGCGATCGCGTTTAGATAATCTAACACGCGCCCTGGCCGATTTTCAAGTGGCAACCGATACATTTATTTTATTGTTACCGTTTCAGCCATCGCGAGATTTAGAGATGGCAGAATGGGTGCGATCGCGTTTGTCGGGCGACAGTACAATTCTACAACTCGAGGATCCCCGACAGCTAAAAGGGGCGTTTGCAGGGGTAGAAATGGCCATCGGAATGCGATTTCACAGTTTAGTGATGGCGGCGGCGGAAGGATGTCGCTGTTTTGCCCTCAGTTACGATCCGAAAGTCACCCAGTTAATGGCAGAATTAGACTTACCGGGATGGGAGTTAGACGCACTTCCCGATAATGCCAATGCCATCTCCAAAGCCTGGATCGAATGCTATGCGAATGGGGAGGCGTTGTCGCGCGATCGCCTGCATTCCTTGCGCGATCGCGCCTTGATGCACCAGGAGTTGTTACATGAGATTTTCTCGGTCTAACTCCCGAGTCAGGAATTTCTCTCACCCCAAACCCCTCTCACCTCCAGAGAAGGGCTTTTATACCAATTTCCAGAATTCATGCAACAGATGAGAATTGGAATGTAGGGGCAAACGGCGTTTGCCCTATCCGAAGTGTAACAATATTTTCGGAAAATGGTATTATACCAATTTCCAGAATTTATACAACAGATGAGAATTGAAATGTAGGGGCAAACGGCGTTTGCCCTATCCGAAGTGTAACAATATTTTCGGAAAATGGTATTAGAAACCCGGTTTCTGGCAGATCTCCAGATAAAATTCGAGTCTATCCTTTGAGAAACCGGGTTTCTTGCTTCCACCTGAATGGTTACGAGTCAGTTTTCTGTTAACCTTGCAACTTTTTAGCCAGAATTTGATTGGTCAATTTCGGATCTGCCCGGCCTTGGGTTTTCTTCATTACCTGACCCATAAAGAAGCCTTGTAACTTGGTTTTCCCACTGCGGAATTGTTCCACTTTGTCCGGGTTAGCTGCCAGAATCTCGTCGATCGCGCTTTCGATCGCCCCCGTATCGGAAATTTGGGTCATGCCTTTCGACTCGACCAATTTCTTAGGCGAACCGCCTTTTTCTAGCAACTCGGGCAAAATTTCCTTAGCGATTTTACCGCTAATGGTTTTGTTTTCAATCAGGTCGATCAACTCAGCTAGAATGGCCGGTTTCAGGGCGATCGCGCCAATATCGAGCTTGCTTTCTTTGAGATAAGCCGTCACATCTCCCATCACCCAGTTCGCCGCTTGTTTGGCATCGGCTCCCGCCGCGATCGTCGCCTCCAAATATTCAGCCACATCGCGATCGTCGGTTAGCACTTGGGTATCGTAAGCGGACAATCCCAACTCCTCCTCGTAGCGTTTGCGCTTCGCCGCCGGAAGTTCGGGTAACTCGCTTTCCCACTGTTTCAACTGTTCGGGAGAAACTTCGATCGGCGTTAGATCCGGTTCCGGGAAATAGCGATAGTCGCTCGATCCCTCTTTGGTTCGCATCGAGATCGTCCGTTGGCTGTTCTCTTCCCAGAGGCGCGTTTCTTGAAGTATCGTTTCTCCCGTCTCGATCGCCGCGACTTGGCGTTCGATCTCGAACTCGATCGCCCGTTGGATGGCATTAAACGAGTTCATATTCTTAATTTCGACCTTCGTGCCAAATTCCGCTTGCCCCACCGGACGCACGGAAACATTAACATCGCAGCGCAAGGATCCCTCTTGCATATTGCCATCGCTGGCCCCCAAATAGCGGACGATGCGGCGCAACTCGCGAGCGTATTCCGCTGCCTCCTGACCCGATCGCAGATCCGGTTCCGAGACAATTTCGAGCAGGGCAATTCCGGCACGGTTGAGATCCACTAGCGAATAGGTCGATCCCGAAAGGCGATCGCTCCCAGCGTGTACCAGCTTACCCGCATCTTCCTCCATGTGCGCCCGCGTAATCCCGATGCGCTTGCGGGTGATATTTCCTTCCTCGTCGAGCAGTTCGACTTCTAACCAGCCGTTTTGGGCGATAGGGAGATCGTACTGAGAGATTTGGTAGTTCTTGGGCAAGTCTGGGTAAAAATACTGTTTGCGATCGAACTTGCTGTAAGGGGCGATCTCGCAGTTGAGGGCGAGCCCCACCTTCACCGCGTACTCCAGTACCTTCTGGTTGAGAACGGGCAGCACACCGGGCAACCCGGCGCAGATCGGGTCGATATTCTGGTTCGGATCGGCTCCGAAAGCCGTCGAAGAAGCCGAAAAAATCTTGCTTTCGGTACTCAGTTGGCAGTGGGTTTCCAAGCCGATAACAGCTTCGTACTGGGTTTTGGTGGGTGTGGCGACAGTCATATCAATGAGCAATGAGCAATGAGCAACGAACAATACCTCTCTCCCTTAACCATGATAGCGGCATGACGGGCCACCGCCCCCCCCATCCCGTAAATTCCGGTACGATCGCGCAAAAGAGACGATAATATTATAGGGTGTGTGAGGACGGTAGGTGCGAGGTGCGAGGCGTGAGGTGCGAGGTTTGGGATTAGGGGTCGGCGATCGGTTTCCCACTTTCCCCAACCTAAGACCTAAACTCTAACCCCTAAAACCGAATCCCTTTGCGTGACAACGTTCGATCAGGTGACAACATGAGCGACATCGCCCCCGATATGCGCGATCGGCTGGGAAATATCGACCAGATTCGCAATATTTTATTTGGTAGCGAACTGCGCGACTACGACAACCGCTTTAAGCGGCTAGAAACCGAAGTCGCAAATTTGCAGCAAGAGACGCAAAAAAACTTGCAGCAGATGAAAGAAAGTCTGTCAGCCGAAATGCGGGCGGCGGTTAATTCCATTGAGAAAAAGCTGCAATACCTCAGCGCTGCGGCCGATGAAGAAATTGCCGACGTGCGCCAACAAATTGACAGCAACGATCGCGATATTTCTACCACCGTCGCTGCCATCGAACAAACCTTCAAATCTCAGGTCGAGTCGTTGCGCGGCGAAATGGTACACGCTCACAGTGGCTTCCAGCAAGACATCAAAACCTTCCAAACCTATATTCTAGAAGAATTGGGCAAGCGCTATGGCAACTTGAGCGAAGTCAAAGTTTCTCGGGACGATCTCGCGGAGATGCTATTCGATCTGTGTATGCAGTTGAAGGGCGATCGCGGCGAGATCCCGGCTGAAATGGAGAAAGAATTTAAAACCAACTCCGAGGGCAACGAGTATTTACTGCCCGATCGCCAATCATCCTAAATGTAACGATTCAGGTATCCTATCTTAGTATAAACTGGTGTAGAAACCGGGTTTCTGGGTCAACCTGAATGCTTACTCCTAAATCAAGCTCCCATTCAAGTTTTTGAATTCTGAATTCTGAATTGGAGCGTAGCGACCAGAGCGTTATTATGTCTCCGTCAGAGGAACGACATCTACCCGAACCATCGCCTTCGGAACGCCCTAAAGAGAGTGGCTTTTCGGTGGGACGCTTGCAACAATTGTTGCGACGGGCGAGAACGAGCGATCGCCCGCTTCCCGACGTGCCCGTTCCCCAATTAGGAACGGCTCCTCGCGGACGCTTGCAACGGGCTTTGTGGGAAGTCGAAAACCAATTCTCTTCGGAAGAAACACCCAGTCAACCTGCGGTTTTCCCGACTGAGGCGGAGAACGATCGCGAGGTCGATCGCCCAATTGTTACTGAGTCTACCCCTTCCCCTCCCCAACCTGTAACGACAGAACCCACCCCAACCCCTTCCCCAAAAACAGAGGATCGCGATCGGCTAGAACCTACCGTCACACCGCCTTCAGAGTCGGTTTCTACCGATCTCGAGTCCCTATCAATGCTGCTCGAGAATTTTGGAAATGGGGCTGAGTTGAGGGAACCTGCTCCCCAAAAACCAACTCCCCCACCGCCTGTAACTGAGGTTGCATCTCCTTCCCCCAGCGATCGGCCACCGACACCCGATCGCGATCGCAAACCCCGAGTCCGAGAAGCCTTAGAACAGTATCGGGAGAAGAAAAACGAGCCGCCAAAAAGCCATTCTCGCCCCAAAGATCCCTCTGCATCGGTTCGTCCTCTCGATCGCAAATTAGAGCGCTCTGCGGCCCCTTCTCTTCCTTCTCCTCACACCGAAGCCGATCTCGAAAAAATGCGTAGTGTGGTGGCAGATTTAGCGCAAAAACTCGATCGCGTCGAGCGTCAAGTGCGCGAACCAACGGAGCTCATCGATCCGCTCATTCCTCTCATTGCCACCCTTTTGGAAAAGGAATCGGCAGCCGCTAAAGGTGATATTGTCAGGTCGGTGGTTCCGGTCATCGATCGCATTATTAAAGAGCGCACCCAAGACGATCGCTCTGCCATGAGTGCGGCACTCTCGGAAATCGTTCCCGATGCCATTTCTTACCACATTCGCGAGCATCCCAACGAAATCGCGGCTGCTATTGCCCCGGAAATTGCCGCCGCCATCGAAAAACAAATCGAGATCGATCGCGACTCGATTACCAAAGCCCTAGCCTCAGAAATGGGTCGCGCCATTAAAGCTCAAATCGAGCTCGAACGCGATGCCATGGTCGATGCCCTCTATCCAGTCATCGGCAACACCATCAGCAAATATTTAGCTGAAGAAGTGAAGCGCATTAACGATAAGGTTGAAAATGCCCTCAGCCTAGAAGGAGTGCAGCGCAAAGTTCGCGCTCGAGTCCAAGGCGTATCCGAAGCCGAACTAATTTTACGCGAGTCGATGCCGTTTCAGGTGCGGGCCGTTTTTCTCATTCATAAAGCCTCGGGACTTGTTATTGCGGAAGCCCAAGATCCGACGCGGGAACAGTTGGAGTCGGGGACGATCGCCGGAATGCTGACCGCTATTCGCAGTTTTGCCAGCGACACCATTTCTCAAGGCGGAAACACCACCGAATTGCACGAGATCGAATATGGCGATTCGCAAATTTTATTAGAAGTTGCCGGATATTGCTATTTGGCCGTCGCGGCACGCGGCGAACCCCCGAAACGATTTATTATCAAACTGCGGCGCATTTTAGAGACGATCGTCCAAAAACACGGTACGCCGATCGAGGAATTTGATGGCGATCCCGATACCGTTCCCGAACCCGTGCGAGAGTTGGTGGCCGATCTGATTGACATTCCACCACCAGAACCGGAGGAGGAAACGGGGAAACGACGCGGCCCCCCGGCACTGCTTGTCATTGGCGCGATCGCACTGCTAGGGGGCCTGTGGCTGGCCGGCCGCGCCTTCTGGCATCGCCACCTGGAACGCCAAGCCGCGATCGCCCTCGAGTCGGCCCCAGAGTTGGCCGTCTATCGCTTGGAAACCGATATGCGCGGCGGGGCCATGTCCTTAAGCGGACGCTTGCCGAATGGGGAATTGCGCCAACAAGCCGGAGAAGTGGTGCGACAAGCCTTGCCTAACCAAGAGGTTGAGAATAACATTTTAGCAGTGGACGTGCCCCCCGATCCGGGGCGGATCCGGGCCGAACTGAAGCGTTTGACGGCGGCCCTCGATCGCGTCGGTGATATCGAGATCGCCACCCGTTACGACGATCGCACGGTGCGCGTGGAAGGTCGGGTAGACGGCCAAGATACGGCCAATACCGTTGTCGAAACGTTGGAGTCCGTACCGGGGGTGACTTCGGTGGTGGCGACGCTGCAACTGCGCGACTCCCCCACCGAACAGCGAATTTATTTCGATCGCAACTCGGCCCGCATCGACGATGGCGACCTCGATCGCATTCTCAAACCCATCTACTCCTACTTAGAACAAAATCCGACAGCGCACTTAGAAATTATCGGTCACAGCGATCGCATTGGCAATCCAGTGTACAATCAAATTTTAGCACGCGATCGGGCCGAAAATGTCAAAGAAGTTTTGGTAGAATTGGGGATTCGGGACGATCGACTGCTCGTGCGCGGAACCAGCGCACCGCCACCAGGGTTAGAATCTGACGCACCTCCTCGGTTGAGTCGCACCGTCCGTTTTCAAACCATCGAATCGGGAAAATCTACAAGTAAATATGGCAGTTCTGTCTAGGAAAATCTGTATGGTGGGCGATTTCGGCGTGGGTAAAACCAGTTCGATTCGCCGCTTTGTCGAAGGCCAGTTTAGCGATAAGTATTTATCGACAGTGGGAGTAAAAATCTCGCGCAAAATGGTAGAGTTGTCTGACAGCAAGGTACAGTTGATTTTGTGGGACTTGGAAGGGCATACCAAGTTTAAGGCGATCGCGCCAACCTATTTGCAAGGGGCAAAAGGCGCGTTGATTGTCGCTGATGTTACCCGTCCCGAAACCATCGATCGCATTAGCGACCATCTGGATTTATTTTACTCGGTGAATGCTGGCGGGAAAACCTTAGTCGCGTTGAATAAGTGCGATCTAATTGACTCCGATGCGGGAGAAAAATGGTGTAATTTAGTACGCGATCGCTGGGGCGATCTCGTTCTCGAGGTGGATTTGACTTCGGCCAAAACTGGGGAAAATGTCGATCGCTTGTTTACTCTATTGACTTCCGCGATCGCGTGATGGTGCGAATCGAACGTAACCATTCAGGGGGGTAGCGTGGTAGGCTAAAGAGGTAAGCATTTAGGTGCAAGCAAGAAACCCGGTTTCTCAAAGGATAGACTCGAATTTT
>CAKZKB010000255.1 GCA_937121005.1 uncultured cyanobacterium
GATCGCAGTGTCAGTAACGTCTTCATCCTCAGAGGGTTCGCCATCCTCAGAACGATAGCTATAAGAATACATCGTTCCTTCTCGAGAAATGCTCGTCGGTTCTTGTTGACGTTCGTAACTCGATCGCGCTGGCGTTTCGTCTTGCCAACCGATATTGTTTCCTGATTCTTCTTGAGAGCGATCGTACTCTTCCTCTTCTTCCCAGTCGTCCCACTCTTCTAAAAATTCTTCCTCTGCCGTTTGCGGTTCGGTTCGAGGTTTGCGACTGAAATAAGCAGAACGTGCCGAGCGATCGCGACGCACCGCCGTTTCAAACTCTTCTTGAAACTGTCCCCCTTGGGGGCGAGAATTAGCTGCCGGAGCCACTTTGCGCGGCGGTTGCCGGTAACTCGATTGTCTGCGAATTTTGTGCCAAATTGCCGCTTCTGCCATGCGGAAGAGGATTGAAATAACCCAAGCGATCGCCATCCCCACCGCCACCGATAGCACCACCCACACCCCCAAAGGCAGGGCGATCGTCCGCATCCCTAAAAAGGCAATGGCGATCGTCGGCGAACTATTTTGCAAGGCGACGATGGCGACGACTGTAATTGCGGCCAGCAGCAGAAATTGAGATTTAGACACAATAGAAGAAACTCAGGTATCGATGTTACTGGGGCGGGCACTCTTCCCCCAGCAACAGGCTCCCGCAGCCCCCCGAAGGCGTATCTCGCAGCAGCGCCGCGCGATCGAAGGTGAAGGCTTCGTAGATATCTTCAATGATATCGCCATCGGTATCGGCCTCGAGCAGATCGTCATCGACGGGGGGCCGGTTGTAGGAGAGTTGCAAGCCCTCAATTTGCGCCCGCGCCAAGAAATGCAGCGTCTGCATTCCGCAACTGTTGTCAGTGCTGAGCTCGGGATCGATGCAGAAATAGCCCTGCTGCGCCCGGCCGCGGCCGTGAATGCCCACCAGTTCCCCATCGTTGTTAAACACCGGGCCGCCACTCATGCCCGGTTGGGTGTCGTTATCGTAGAGCAAACTGTAACCACCGTCGTTCCAGGGAGACGGGAAGGCAGCATTCAAGGAACCCGCCGCCGTTTTGCGAACCCGGCGTGCGTCGAAGTCTTCCGGTTGGGGCCAGCCGGAAACGTAGAGGGGATCGCCTTGGCGAATGCGGGCTGAGTCCCCCATAACAGCTACGGGATAGTCGCGATCGCTCTGGAATTTGACGATCGCCAGATCGAAGCCCCGAATTTGGCCGTCAGCTTCAATTAAGCGCTGACCGAAGGGATAAATATTGTCGTCGTTGTTGACATCATCGACGATATGAACTTCGCCGTCGGCGGTACGAATCCCGTAGACGACATTGCGGGTTTGGACGACGTGGTACGCTGTGAGAGCGTAGTAGGTATCGCCATCGCGAGCCACGATCGCCCCGGAACCGGGGTTCCATTCTTGGCGGGCTTCGATGTCGCCTTTTTGTAACCCCTGGGCGATGACGACGGTGGTTTGAGAGGCGACAGCTTCGATTTGTTCGCGGGTGAGGGCGACGGCCATTTCGGGGACGATCGCCACGCAAGCAGCGATCGTCGCCCCCATTGCCCATGGTTGCCAGTGTCCCATGACTAAACGTGCTTAAACTTAAAAATGTCGATCGACCAGGGCTTCAAAATCGATGTACACCTGGCCGTTGTTGCTAATTTGTTCGATCGGCGTGCCCGCACCGCTAACGCGATCGCGCAGACTCAGTAGGACTTGGTTGGGATCGCGAGCGTTCTCGCCACTGAGAGTAAATAAAACATTGTTGGTGTTGCAACCGTAGCCAACATCGCCGACAGTACAGACCACCGACTGACCGTTGACGCGGCCGACGGTGAGGTACAATCCAGCCAGGGTGTTACCGTTGCTGCGGAGAACGTTGTTGAGGCGATCGCTGACTTCGCGACAGCGACGCTGGGGAGGATAGCCGACAAGTTCTTCGGAAGTCCAGACGATAATCGCTTGCGAAGCCGCACCGTTACCGCGCAGCGCCACTGTATAATGAATGCCATCGGTGGTGCGACATTCAAATCCCGCCGCCTGTGCGGTTTGCACGGCCGGTTTCGATGGTACTTCTAAGTCACCCTTGACGCGATCGGCCTTGGGGAAGGGCGTATCGACAGCGAGAGCGGTGGCTGGCAAGGCCGCTGACGTACCAATCGCGATTAACAGCCCGAGGGTCGAGCGCAGTAAATGTTTCATCGTAGGTCAAGTTGAAAGTCGGCTTTAGGAGCCTTACATCTATCGTGACGCGCCTCCGACTGAAAAGCTCCTCAATTTTGCAAAAATTTTGTCTTCGTCTGCTGACAGCCCGTCTGAGGATCCCGATCGTACCCCATTCCGGGTCGCCGCGCGATCGCAATTCTTAAAAAGAACCAAATCTCGATCGGGTTGGGGAGGCTTCGTGAGAAAATAGCAGATGCACTACCAAACGGTCGCATATTAATAAGGAGTTTCTATGGTTCTGCAACTAGGCGACACCGTACCCAACTTTACTCAGTCCACGTCTGAAGGCGATATCGACTTCTACAACTGGGCCGGGGATAGCTGGGTTGTGCTGTTTTCGCACCCCGCCGACTATACCCCCGTGTGCACCACCGAACTCGGCGAAGTCGCTAAGCTCAAATCTGAATTCGAGAAGCGCAACGCCAAAGTCATCGCCCTCAGCGTCGATGATGCGGAATCTCACAAAGGCTGGATCGGCGACATCAACGAAACCCAAAGCACGAATGTCAACTATCCGATTATCGCCGATGCGGACAAGAAAGTGTCCGATTTGTATGGCATGATCCATCCCAATGCCAACGCCAACGTCACGGTACGCACGGTTTTCGTCATCGATCCGAATAAAAAGCTGCGCTTGACGATTACCTATCCGCCGAGCACCGGACGCAACTTCCAAGAAATTTTGCGGACGATCGACTCGCTGCAACTAACGGATAACCATCAAGTGGCGACTCCGGTCAACTGGAAAGATGGCGACGATTGCGTGGTCGTTCCCACGATTTCCACTGAAGATGCCAAGAAGAAATTCCCCAAAGGCGTAACGGAAGTCAAACCCTATTTGCGGATGACCCCGCAACCGGACAAGTAACTTTTTGTAGGGTGGGCATTGCCCACCCTACTATACTCGTCAAAGTTATCGAAGCGGCCAGATCCTCACTGCTCGATCGCCTTCATTATGCCAATTAACAGCAGTGGAATAGCCGCGATCGCCCCCGAAATAGAAGCACAAATTCGAGGGTTAAACGTCGATCGCCTGGAAGACTTAGCAGAAGCACTGCTCGATTTCGGGGGTGAAACCGATTTAATCCACTGGATCGATCGCCTGTAGAGATTTGGGGACGATCGCCTTCATCTCCCCCCCCCACAACTTCACCGATATCTCGTGCCGCCAAATGCTGCTTTTCTAAATAGGTAAGAGCGCGATCGCATCGGCCAGCAGTTGTTCTCTAGGGGTAGAATAGTGAAGTTCCTACAAGAATCGCTATTGGGGTCAGTGGAAATTCTCATTGTTGACGACCACCATTTACTACTCAACGGGACGATCGACCTGGTACGCGATCGTTTTCCCGAAGCTCGAGCGATCGCCACTCAGACGGTAGAGGAAACCCTAGATCGCCTCGCGAAGCGAGTTCCCGATCTCGTTATCGCAGACTTGTCAATTCCCGACACTCCGGTGACGCAAGCGCATACGAGCAATGGGTTGAAATTGCTGACAGCTTTGATGGAGCAGTATGCAGATCTCAATGTCATGGTACAAAGCAGCCATATCAAATCTCTAGTTCGCATTCTACCCGATATTGAAAACCATCAAGGTGGCTTTACGGTAGCTGACAAAAGTTTGCCTGTTTCTGAGTTTGTGACGCGCATGGAATGGGCGATCGCAGGAGTAACCCATACCAAAGATTTGCAAAGCGATCTCGAATTCAAACCCGAATGGTTGGAAACCCTAGAATTGGCTTTTAAGGAGGGATTGCAAGACAAAGCGATCGCCCAAAAAATGTACAAATCCGAGCGCAGTATTCGCCATTACTGGACGAAGATCCAAGACGCACTTGGCATTTATCCAGAAGACGGAAAAAACATCCGTGCCGTCACCCAAATCCGCGCCCGCGAGTTGGGGTTGCTCGACTAATTGTTGCTACACTTTTGTTGTTGTATTTCAGTGCAGATTTCGATATCATGTCACCAGCGCTCTTGACCTCTCAATTGTATCGCCAAACCCGACGAGGTGCTTTAGTTATCTGTTTGGGATTGCTCTGTGTTTCTGGAGTATTCGCTACAGTTTTTCACTATTTTGAACCTGAAACTCGCCTGGTGGACTTGATTTTACCACCTTTGATATCAATTTCTTGTTTGGGTTTAGCACTCTATCTCTGCTACCATCCCGAACGAATTGAGGCAGTCACTCAAACTCTAAAATTCGCACTTTGGGGCTGCATTGTTATCCCTATCGATCTATTTGTCCTCGAAGCCAGTTACTTCCCGGATCGAACTCTTGTTGACATTCTTCCGCCCCCGCTTGTTTCGGGAATTTTACCGCTTACATCAGGACTTTTTCTATTCATACGACATCGAAATTGGCGGCTGAGTGCCATTATCCTTTGGTGTTTTCTCTCCGTTCCCGTGTTGGTTTACCTTTTTTTAAATCCTACAGAACTTTACTCGACGCGCGGAATTGACATCGCTTTTTCATTCGGCCCGAATTTAATCATAAGTCTGATATTTATTGTCCTCTTGGTGTACCTACAAGAAGCGATCGAGAAACTTTTTGCCGATCGCATTTCTTACTATTGCGATCTCGTCGATCGCCAAGCCCTGCGCCAAAGCTCAATGGAACAAGCCTTTACATTAATTCATAATGGCCCGCTACAAACGCTGGCATTGTTGATGCGAGAAGCAAAGAGCAGCAATATTTCTAAAACTGAAATCATCGATCGCATTGAAGCCCTCAATACCGAAATTCGCGCCATCGGTCAGACCATTACTGACTTTAACACCAGCGACGAGCAAATACTAGCGATCGACCCCAATTTTACCACTGAAACTCTACGCTTGGCAGACGGAACCGATCTCGATCTAGACCGTCCCTTGCACCTGCTGTTACGAGAAGTTTATACCCGTACTTTACGGCGAGATCTGCCTCATTTTCAAACCGTTCGTATCAAGGTTCGCGACTTCCACGCTTTGTCAGAGTTTTTGTCAAGCGATACGAAGCGAGAACTGTGTTTGTGGCTCGAAGAAGCACTATGTAACGCGGGAAAACACGCTGTTGGTGCAACCCGCATCACTGCAACAGGACGATTTCAAAGCAAAAATTACGTTCTCAAAGTGCAGGATAATGGTGCAGGACTTGAAAACAATAAACCAAGTACGGGTACGATAAAAAGCGAGTCTTTGGCAATGCGACTTGGTGGAACATTCCAACGAGAATCTTTAAGCTCGGGTGGTGTCGTTTGTGAGTTATCTTGGCCGTTAAGCGATCGCTAATCAAAGTTGTTGCTATCATCTTCCAATACGGAAATTTCTTCGATCGCTTCTTTATAAACCTGACGCAAATATTCCCGCAACTGCTGCGGCGACATCGAACTTCTATCAATTTCGCGAATCAAAAATGCTAAGGCTTGCAGAGGACGAGCGTGGATGCGCTCGAAGCATCGATCCATTATCTGACGATCGCGATTCAGGCGTGTTTGGAGTTGTCGCACTCGATAGTAAGTATATCCGAAAGCCGTCAAAACCACTGCGATCGCGACATTCCATCCCCATTGTTCCAACATCGCTCGATTTCCCCAATTATTTGCTGTAACCCATTGTGACAATGGGGATTGACAAACTCCATTACCGAAAAGTGCAAAGTAACTTTGCCGAAAACGGTAATGACACCCACAGGCGATCGCTCCAAAATGACCTCGTAGGCGGAGCGATCGCTCGATTTGGATCCTCCGCAGGTTGCTAACTTCAGTTACAATTAGGAAAGCGTCCTATGGAATTTTTAATTGGCAATGCCGAGTTTCCCGTCGATTTGTTTCCAGGATCGGCCATTGCAGACGCGATCGATTTGAACGTACCCACTCCCGAACAGTTGGTTTCAATTATCGCCGCTCGAGATTCTGCGTTTCCGGATGCAGTTGTGCTGTTCGAGGGAGACGATCTGCTCAGCGACTCTGAAGATTCTCGGACGCTTAGCGGCAATCAAGGCAACGATACCCTTATTGGTAACAATGGAGACGATACGCTTTTAGGCGGAAAAGGGGACGATTGGCTCGATGGTGGTAGCGGGAACGATATCCTTTCGGGTGACGGTGGAAATGATATGCTGACTGGCGGATCGGGCAGCGATCGCTTCGATTTTGGTGAAGCAGTAGACGAAACTGCGACCAGCGATCTCGTCACCGACTATACTGACGGTGAAGATCGCATTGGCTTGCTAAGCGGACTCAGTTTCGATCGTCTCAACCTCGAGCAAGTTGGCAGCGATGTTCGCATTTCTTCTACCGATACATCAGGTCAATTTGCTAACATTGCCTTAGTTTTACAAAATGTAGATGTTGCGGCCATTGATGAAAGCGATTTTGTCAGCACCGAAGAAGACGAAGCCGAAAGCCACGCAGACATTGAGTTCGAGACTTCAACTCCCCCACTAGATATTGACCTCGATCCCAGTCAGGGAGACGAAATTGGTGCAGTTTATCAATCCTTTTTAAGTCCGCATCAAGAACCCGGAGAAGAAGAAGAGACACCGCCTGGAACGCCCGCACAATTCCAATCGACCGAACCTTCTGTCCCCCGAAGCGAGCGGACATCGCGAGGTCATGGCGTTATCCGATTTGCTGAAGATTTCTCTGAAGCCTACGTGGATGTCGAAATCGAAAATGTCGAAATCGAAGATATTGTGTTGTTCCACATTCATTGCGGCCGTCCCGATGTATTAGGCCCCATCTTGGTTAACTTTGGAGAAGCGGAAAGCATTCAAGAAAACTTTTCTGACGATGGTGTTTTCTCGGTGATAGTGACCAACGAACAAATCGAAGAGACCATTGCTGCGGGTGAGGGTCTTGTTGGAGCGTTTACTGCCGGATGTCCCATTGTTCCTGGTTTACCCGATCGCGTTCAAACCATTTCTGGCATGGAATATATTGCCCAGCAAGGCGATCTCTACTTCAACTTACATACGAGCGGTCAAACCTTTTTCGGAGATATCCGAGGACGGTTAACCCCAGTGGAAAGTTAAATTGGGCAGCATTTCTTTTTTATCGTTTTCGGCAAAGTAACTTTGTCGAAAACGGTAATAACCTCAAGAGGCGATCGCTCCACAATAAGATTGTAGCCGAAGCAATGGTTTAATTCGGCTGCCAACTTCAGTCACAACATCGGACATTTACCTTTCGCCCCAAACTTAGTCGAAGTTATTGAAGCGGCAAAAGTTTCACTCTTCGATCGCCTTCCTTGTGCAATTGAAAAATATGCAACGCTAGCTCTATAGCGCGATCGTCTTTGTCACCAAAGCAGTTTGCTTCTGTCCCGTCGTCTAGTCTATTGGAACAGTAACATGGCCACCATCATCGTTAACAGTCTCGACGACAACACGATCGCCGGAGATGGCTTCATTACGCTACGCGAAGCCACTATTGCTCTCAACAACAATGGCGGTGGGGGGAACAGCGACTTCACTGGCATCACGTTCGACAATACCAACGACACCATTGACCTATCGGGAGTATCGGGAAACATCATCCTGGGGGGAACCGGACTCCAAATTACTGAAGACCTGACCCTCATGGGGCCTGGAGCCACCAACCTCAGCATCGACGCGCAGATGATGTCCCGCGCCATCAACGTTAGCGCAAATAATGTCACGATTACAAACCTGACAATTCAAAGTGGATCGGTGACGGGTCGTGGGGGTGGAATTTATCACACGGGGACTGGAACACTCAGTCTAGACAATGTGACGATTTCGGGCAATTCTAGTGGCGATCGCGGCGGCGGCATTTCCAGTGAAGGAAGCGTTACCGTCACCAACTCCACAGTTTCGGGTAATTCTAGCAATGTTGATGGCGGCGGCATTCGCAGCAACGGTGGCACGATCGCTAACAGCACCATTACCCAAAATATGGCATCGGGCGATGGTGGCGGCATCTTCAACGCTGGCGGTACGCTAACCGTCAACAACAGTATCATCGCCGGAAACACCGATTCTGGAACGGCTCCCGACGTTTCCGGAACCGTCACCAGCAACAATGCCAACATCATCGGCAATGGTACAGGTAGCACCGGGTTCGGCGGTACAGACATCATTGGTGTTGCCGCCAACACCGTCATCAACACTACTCTCGCCGATAATGGCGGCCCCACCTTCACCCACGCCCTGATTGCCGGTTCCCCGGCGATCGACGCATCAACGGGAGGAACGGCAAACGATCAACGCGGCGTTGCTGCTGTCGGCACTAGCCGCGACATTGGAGCCTTTGAAGCCGAACCCGAAATCGATGTCCTCAACGGAGCCACCAGCATTCCCGATGCCGGAACCTTAACCATCGGTACCACAGTTGGCAGCGATCTCACCGTCACCCTCACCGTTCGCAACGATGGTATCGGAACTCTAACCCTCAACAATCCCATTTCCCTCACTGGCGATGCCGAACTCTCTTTAGCCAGCACCACCTTTACTACCACAACCCTGACACCAGCAGCCACCACCACCTTAACAGTTGTTTCAGATAACGCGCAAAGTCCATA
>CAKZKB010000256.1 GCA_937121005.1 uncultured cyanobacterium
CGAAAGCCTGGAACTGCGCCGGGAAGCCGCCGCCGTCCGGGCCGAACTGCAAGCCGTCACCGAGACGGGGGCCGCCGATATCGAACTCACTGTCCTCGAACAACCCGATCGCGCTAGCCTCACCCAAGCCTTAGAACAGGGACGCTATCAGGTTTTGCACTACGCCGGCCACAGCAATTTTGGTGCGTCTGGAGGGGACATCTACCTAGTTAACCGCAAAACCGGCCTCACCGAAACCCTCAGTGGCAAAGACTTAGCCGGACTTTTGGCCAACAATGGCATCTGTACGGCGGTGTTTAACTCCTGTCGCGGGGCCGGCGGCGACGACCTCGAAGATCCTGAAGGTCGCCAGGCCCGCCACCTGGCCGATGCGTTGCTCGATCGCGGCGTTCCCGGCATTTTGGCCATGGCTGAAAGCATTCCCGACGAGGTGGCGTTTACCCTGACGCGACTGTTCTATCGCAACCTCAAACTGGGCTATCCAGTGGATCTGAGTCTGGGACGAGCCCGCGCGGGTTTGATTTCAGCCTATGGATCCAACCAACTCTACTGGGCGTTGCCCGTACTTTACCTACAACCGGAGTTCGATGGCTATTTGACGGTATCGGGGGGCGAACGTCCGGCGGCGACTGCCATTTCCAGAACGGCCCCACCCCCCGAACTCGCTGAGGATGCCACCCTCGAAGATATTCTCGAGGAGATCGAATACGACGATCGCGATGAAGATCCCACCGAAGAGGACAAGGCGGTGGTGGCCGATTTATTGCGCCGCCTGAACGCACCCAAGCGGCGGCTGGCCGAGGATCCGGCGGTTCCGGCTGCGCCCGCCCCTCGCGCCCTATCTCCCCACCGAGGGGAAACGGCGGCGATGTCCCCTGCGACTTCCGAAACCATCACGTCCGAAATGCGGCCGACGGCCAAACGCCGCATCAAACGCTGGGTGTTACCGACGGTTGCGGTGGTGGCGATCGCGGCTGTTGCGGGGGGCATTGGCTGGCAGCGATCGCGCTTCGGATCTGGGGTGGAAGACCCGCCGCCAGTGATTATCGATACCAACATTCCGCCAATTGAGGACATTGAGGATTTGCCCAATGCGAAAACAGCAGAGGTGACGGCGGTGGCGATCGCGGCTTTTGAAAACCAAAATTGGGATCGCGGTGGCGAAGCGATCGAGGCACTTTTCGAGCGTGGGGCGCTCAACGAAGCGCTGACCGCATTACAATCGGTTGATAACGACAATAGCGATCGCGGCGACATTCAATTTCTCTACGGTCGTTTGGCGTGGGAATCCTTGAAGCGCGGCGACAATAAATATAGCATTGACGATGCCCGTCGCTATTGGGAAACGGCGGTCAAACAGCAGCCAGAAAATGTGGAATACTTACAAGCATTGGGGTTCGCTTACTACAGCGAAGGCAATCTCGATCGCGCTTACCAAACCTGGTCTCGTGCCTTAGAAGCGATCGAACAGAATCCGCAAGCGGCGAATACTGAAGCAGCTTTGAACGTGCAAGCGGGGCTGGCTTTAGCCCTCAACAAACAAGCCAAAGGTGAGGGATCGCCTGCTTCGGTGCAAGCGAAAGAATTGCGCCAACTTGTGATGACTCAAAATCCCACAGGCTTCACTCCTAATGCGTTAGACGATCGATGGATTTGGACGGAAGAGGCGATCGCCGACTGGCAGAATTTAGGGCGATCGACCATGTAGGGGCTCTTTAGGTTCTAGGTATTAGGTTTTAGGGGATTGGGGGATTGGGGAGAAATCAATATTCACCCTTCACCCTTCATCCTTCCTACTTCATCCTTGAAACCTAAGTTTCTCTCGTTCCTCTGGCTCTGCCAGGGAACGTCATTTCCGAGGCTCTGCCTCGTGTAGAATGGAGGCAGGAGCCTCCACAGGTCATTGCGCCCCGGAGGAACGCAACGAGGGAGAACCTCGTACCTCACACCTCGCACCTCATACCTCGCACCTATATCGGTTGCTGCAAGTTTTCCAATCCTTGCACGACGCGCATCGAATCAATGCGATCGCCGAATTCAATTTTTTCGACCGCTTCCATACCCGAGGTCACGTAGCCGAAAACCGCATAGGATCCGTCGAGAAACGGCAAGTCAGCCAGAGTAATATAAAACTGTGCCGAAGCCGTATTTGGGTTTTGCGATCGCGCCATCGCTACCGCCCCTTGGCGATGTTTTAACGCTGGTTGTGAGCCGCGCAACGTCCGTCCGTACACCGGACAAT
>CAKZKB010000257.1 GCA_937121005.1 uncultured cyanobacterium
CCCAAATGCGCGGCGGCGATCGCACGGTTGTCTTCGAGACCGCCATGCAGGAACGGGCCGCCCAACGCCTGCAACTGGAAGCCGACCTGTACCGGGCTGTCACCTTCAACCAACTGCACCTCAACTACCAACCCCTCGTAGCCCTCGAAACCCTGCGGCCGGTAGGGTTTGAAGCATTAGTACGCTGGCAGCATCCCCGGCGCGGCCCCATCTCTCCGGTCGAGTTCGTCCCTCTGGCTGAAGAAACCGAACTCATCGTCCCGTTGGGAAGTTGGGTGTTGGGGGAAGCCTGTCGGCAAATGGGGGAGTGGCGATCGCGTTTCGGCGAGGGGTGGCCCGCCTGCACCAGTATCAACCTGTCGGGGATCGAACTGGGGCGACCGGATTTGCTCTCGCGTCTCGATCGCGTCTTGGAACGAACGGGAATAGACGGATCTCACCTGGAATTGGAAATTACCGAAAGCGTCTTTGTAGACAACGATCGCGCCATTGTCGAAGTGTTAAACCAGTTGCGATCGCGACAAATTCGCGCCTGCATTGATGACTTCGGCACGGGCTACTCGTCGCTGAGTTACTTACAAACTTTGCCCGTCGATACGCTGAAAATCGATCGCGCTTTTGTTTCGGATATCGAGCGATCGCGCAAGAATTTTGATATTGTCAAAACCATCGTCACCCTAGCGCGATCGTTGGGCCTCGAAACCATTGCCGAGGGCATCGAAACCCGCCAACAACTGGATATCTTGCGCGATCTCGGCTGCGAATACGGCCAGGGATATTATTTTTCCCGGCCCCTCGATCGCGCGGCCTGCGAAGTGTGGATGGGAGCTACCAAATCGGACTCGAGTTAAGATTTGGTTAACACCCTCGATCGGTCAGGCCAACTTTACAATTGATGGGTACATTATAGAAGGAAAGCGGGGCGCGATCGCAGCCAGGGCAAATCTTTTCTCGACCGACAAGCGAATATCGATCGCGTAAAATTACAAGGGGAAACTGAGTTATGACACCGGCCAAAATTCTCGTTGTCGATGATGAAGCGGAAATGGAACGCCTGATCCGCCAGCGCTTAAGGAAACAAATTCGCGCCAAAGAGTTCGAGCTCGTCTTTGCCCGCGACGGACATGAAGCCCTAGAAAAATTGCAAACTGAAGACGCGATCGACATGGTGCTTACCGACATCAATATGCCGGGAATGGACGGTTTGACCTTGCTCGACAAACTTTCAGAGATCGATCGCCACTTGAAAGCTGTCGTTGTTTCGGCCTACGGAGATATGCAAAACATTCGCACGGCCATGAATCGCGGAGCCTTCGATTTTCTCACCAAACCGATTGACTTCGACGATCTGTTAATCACCATTAACAAAACCTTGACTTCCGTTCGCCATATCAAAGAAAATTTGCAGCAACTCCACCAGGCGCAATTGCAACTGGTACAACACGAAAAAATGGCAACCCTCGGGCAACTTGTCGCCGGAGTTGCTCACGAAATTAACAATCCCGTCGGGTTTATTTTTGGCAACCTCAGCCACGCGGAAGGTTACGTTCGCGATCTAATCGATTTGCTCGAACTCTATCGCAGCAAATTCCCCGATCCCGGCGAAGAAATTGAAGAAGAAATCGAGGAAACCGATCTAGAATTTCTGCTCGAAGACTTGCCAAAGTTGCTCGACTCGATGAAAGAAGGTACGAAACGCATCGCCCAAATTAGCCAGTCGATGCGTACTTTTTCGCGCGGAGATACCGATCGCCGGGTAGAATTCGACTTGCACGAAGGCCTCGACAGCACCTTGTTAATTCTCAAGCATCGTTTGAAAGCGAACGATCGTCGTCCGCCGATCGAAGTTGAGAAACACTACGGCGATTTACCTCCCATTGAAGGTTATCCGGGACAGTTAAACCAAGTGTTTATGAACTTGCTGGCCAACGCCATTGATGCTGTCGAAGAACGCCACCTGCACGAAGCTAACTTCATTCCGACTTTGACTCTAAAAACTAGCGTCAGCGAAGTCGGTAAATGGATTACAATCGAGATTGCTGATAACGGAATCGGCATGAGCGACGAGATAAAGGCTAAAATCTTCGATCGCCTATTTACCACCAAACCCGTCGGCAAAGGAACGGGGTTAGGACTGTCTATTTCCCAGCAAATTGTCACCGAAAAACACGGCGGTCGCCTCGATTTTACCTCAAAGTTCGGGGAAGGAACCACATTTATCATCGTCCTCCCGGCGCGATCGTCTGAATGTTAGCCGCGATCGCAGTTAATGTGGTAAGATCGATCTGTCTTAATGGTGGGGACTCCCTCAATGATTAAGGTCAGCGTTTTTTATGCCAACGGAGAAGGCAAGACCTTCGACATCGATTACTACTGCGATCGACACATGGTGATGGTGCGCGAGAAACTGGGTGCGGCTTGTCAGCGCATTGAAATCGATGCGGGGTTGCAAGGTGTAGAACCCGGATCTCCTCCCCTTTACCTGGCGATGGCTCACCTGTTTTTCGAGTCCATCGAAGCCTTTGAAGCGGCCTTCAACCCTCATGCTGAAACCATATTATCCGATGTTCCCAACTATACGAACATCGAGCCTATTTTTCAAATTAGCGAAGTGAAATTATAACTATGAATTTGAAGCGAGAAAAATGGTTGGCTTGGGGAACGGCGGCAATTGCAGCCGCGATCGCGATTGTATTTCAAATCCTGCAACTACCCCAAATGAGGGCAGACAGCAGCGATCCCCAACAAGCCGAACGCCGCGCCGCCCTCAACCTACAACTGTTAAGCCGGATGCCCACATTCGGTTTCGATAATATTATTGCCGACTGGACATTTATCCAATTTTTAACCTACTTTGGCGACGACGAAGCCCGAGCGGAAACGGGGTATTCTCTCGATGACGATTATTTCGATTTAATCACTCGTCGCGACCCGCGCTTTATCGATATTTATCCCTATTTATCCATGGGGGTTTCCTTTTACCAAGCCCGCCCGGAACTGGCCGATCGCTATATGCGGCGTGGGGTGGCAGCCCTGTCGCCGGAGGTGACACCCAGGGGGTTTGCGATATGGCGGTTTTTGGCCCTCGATCGCCTGTTGCTTCTCGGCGACGTGGAAGGGACGATCGAGGCTTACGAAAATGCCGCCGACTGGGTACAAGGTACGGAATACGAGCGATCGGCGGCGCAATTTCGCGACACGGCCCAGTCTTTGCGCGAGAACCCCAACAGTCTCCTGGCCCGGTTTCGCGGTTGGTCGGATGTGTTCGCCTCGGCGGTGGACGATCGCGTTCGCGAACGGGCGATCCGGGAGTTGGTGAATTTGGGGGCCATTCCCAAACGCACGCCCGAGGGCTATTTGACGTTTGAGTTGCCCGAAGAATTGCGAGAAGAACTCGAAGAGGGCAACGATAAGTAGAAGGTACTCCCGGAACCGAGTTCGCTTTCGGCCCAAATTTGCCCGTTGTGGGCCTCGACAATTTCGCGACAGATGGCCAACCCCAACCCCGTCCCCCCTTTTTGGCGTGCGTCGGAAGCGTCCACTTGGGCGAAGCGATCGAAAATGGTTTCAAGACGATCGCGGGGAATTCCTCGGCCGCGATCGCGCACGGAAAAGAGAACATTTGCGACTTCTCGCCGTACCGCGACAGTAATTGTACTCTGGGGCGGTGAGAATTTTATAGCATTTCCTAACAGGTTTGTCAACACTTGCACGATGCGATCGCTGTCGGCATTGAGAGAGAGAAATTGCTTTTCGGCGTGCAGGTGAATTTCCGCATCGTCGGCGATAATTTGCACCGATTCGATGGCGCGATCGACCACTTCGGCTGCATTGCACGTCTGGATCTCTATTGGAATTTTACCCGATCGCAGCCGTTCTAAATCGAGAATATCGTTCACCAAACGCATGAGGCGATCGGTGTTGTGAACGGCAATATCGAGCAAGCGCTGCCCCTGGGCCGAGTCGTATTCCCAACGTCCCAATGCTAGCAGTTTTAAGGCTCCTTGAATAGAGGTGAGGGGAGTACGCAATTCGTGGCTGGTTGAGGAGAGAAACTCATCTTTAATGCGTTCGATGGCTTTGCGATCGCTAATATCTCGCGCCATCCAAATCGCCGTATTTTCGGTTAAGGGGGAAATGCGGGCAGAAAACCATATCGGCTGAGTTTCTGTTTCCAATGGTGGCAGTTGGTACTCGAAATTGACCGGGTTCCCGGTAGCGATCGCGGTTTCGATGGGTTGGAGAAAGTGACGATCTCGATCGTTCCAAAAACAGGTTAAGGTGCGATCGAGTAAATTGGCATCACCTTCTGTACTTTGGGTGGGAATCACTTTGATATCTTTGGCTTCTGGATCGATAGCGAGGACAATATCGGTCATGGCGGCAAACATTCCGCGCATTTCCGACTCGCTCGATCGTACCTTTTCTTCTAACAGTTTGCGATCGCTGATATCGCGCATGGCTCCCACTAACAAGGGGCGATGTTTATTGTCGAAGAAGCTGGTTTTGACCAGGAAAACGCGATCGCGTCCCTTCGTATCTCGCAGGGTCATTTCGCGTTCGTTCGCTTCTAAATCTTGTCGATCGCGATCGTACCAAAAAGCGGCAAATTCTTGAGCCGAGAAGAGGTGACATTGCCCGTGTTTAACTAAATCTTCAGGTGATTTTCCGAGCAAGACAGCGCAGGCTTGATTCGCTAAAATCCAGTTTCGCTGCCGATCCTTGACAAACACCGGATCGGGAATCGCATCGATCAGGTGATGTAGAAATTCTTGAGAATCTTGTAGTTGTCGTTCGTAAATATATTTGTCGCTTAAATTCAAAATCGTGACAATTAAGCGATCGATACTGCCATCTTCCTGGCGAACGCAGCGCACGGCAAAGCGAGTATAAATAATGCTACCATTTTTATGAAGTAAGCGCTTGTCTAGGGCGTAACCGTCGCTTTTTCCAGAAAAAATTAAATAAAGCGCATCGAAATCAACGGTCAAATCGTCAGGATGAGTTAAATCCGGCCAAGTTTTTTCTAGTAACTCCGGGCGAGAATATCCGACTAGATCGCACCAAGCATCATTAAATTCGAGCCATTGCTGATTGGCGGAAACAATGGCAATTCCGACCAGAGAATGCTCGAAATAACTGCGCCAGCGTCGCTCGCTTTGGCGTTCGCTTTCGAGGGCGAGTTTGCGTTCGGTAATATCCTCGATCGTCCCTAACGTTCCCGAAAAGTTGCCGCGATCGTCGAAAATTGCCCCTTCTTTGATTTCCAGCCAGCGCGTTTCCCCCGATACAGTTAGCAAGCGCAACTCGCAAGCACAATCTCCTTTTTGTTCGGCAAAAATATGACAGTAGCGATCGCGATCTTGGTGATGAAAAAAGGTCGATATCCGTTGTCCCAGACTTTCCTCGATCGCCCGTCCGGTGATGTCCGTCCAAGCCGCATTTAAAAACGTCAGTTTACCGTCGCCGTCGGTTTGAAAAATTGCCTCTTTAAGATTGTCGAGAACGGCGCGATATCGATCTTGGCGGTGGCGCAATTCGCGATCGCGGGCGAACCGTTCTAGGGCGTAACGGATCGATCGCCACAACAGATCGCCATTCAATTGTCGCTTGCACAAATAGTCTTGCGCCCCGCTACGAATGGCTTGTCCAGCTAAGTCGCGATCGTTGTCGGCGGTGAGGACAATAATCGGAATGCTGTCATTATTGTTGTAGAGTTGGGTTAGGGTTTCGATGCCTTGGGAGTCGGGCAAGCCCAAGTCGAGTAATACCAAGTCAAAGGGTTGCGTCTCTAGGCGATCGCGGGCTTCGGCGAGGCTAGAAACGTGAGTTAAAGCGATCGCGAACCACTGCGTTTGAGACAAAACGTTACGCAAGACAAACGCTTCCGTGCGGTTGTCTTCAACCAGGAGAACATTTAAGTGAGAGGGTTCGTCCGCGATCGTCATTTTCAGTGACCAGTATTTCTCCTTTCCATTTTACACGAGTAGGGGCGATTCGCGAATCGCCCCTACGAACCTACGCCTTGGTTTTAGCTTCTAAAGCATCCAAGCGATCGCGCAACTCCCGATTTTCTTTTTGCAGGCGATCGAGATCGCGACGCAAATTCTTCACCGCTTTGTCGGGGGCACATTTGTCGCGCAACGTGGAAATTGCCTCTTCTGCAACCCGCTTCACCCGGCTATCCGTGCTGCGATCGGCCAGGGTTTGGGCAACGTCGATCGCCTTTTGGGTTTCCATTTTAGACAACGACGAGACCACCGCCGTTTGCACTAGATAAAAAGTCTCGTTCGCCAGTTGCCCGAGCCGTTCTAAAATGCGATCGACCTGGTGTTTTTCTTGTCCGGTGGAAATGCTACCCAAAGCGCGAATGGCTGCCAAGCGTAAGGCTTGCGGCGTTCCTTGTTCGGTGCATTTTAACACCAAATCGAGGGCATCGGCCGAGGTTTTAAATTCGCTCAACCCGGCGATCGCGCCACTGCGGACAACTTCGTTCCAGCCGGCTTTTTCTTTAAGCACCCAAGAGAGTAGATTTAAGGCTTTTTTCTCCGTAAGTTTGGGATCGAGATGGGGGGCAACAACGCTACCGATCGCCTTCGCTGCAGTGGCTTCCACGTAGTAACTCTCGTCGCCTTTTTTCAGCAGCGACTTGAGGATTTTATAACTGTCGTTGGTTTTGACTTTTCCTAATGCCCCAGCGACGGCTTTGCGAACGCGGGGATTTTCGTCGTTCAACCCAACTAGCAAACCATCAATGGCGATCGCGGTTTGTAGTGTGGCTAAATGACTGGCAGCTTCGGCACGCACGCCCCAACAGCGATCGTGTTTTAAGCTGTGCAACAGCACTTTTGTCGCTTCGGCAGTTCCTTTTTTAGCTACGAACTTGAGGGCGTGAATGCGCGAGATCGGGTCGGGATCGTATTGCGCTTGCGCTTTGAGTTCGGCGAAGGGATATTCGAGGCGAACGGTTTTTAAGTAGCAGTTGCCAGAATCAAAACTGACAAACTGGGGTTTTTCCAGTAACGGGAAATAAAAGGTTTGTTCTTTCTCGTGCAAGCGGACGTTGACCGTATGCAACCGAGTTTTGTCTGGGGCATTGTACCCAAAAGCGATGGGAATGTGGAGGTCGAATAAATCCGCGATCGTCCCGTCTTCTTGTTCCTTGGCTTGGGTTTGGACGACGGTCACTTTTGCCAAATTGCTATCGCCATCCCAACTGTAACTGACCTTAAAATCGGGATGTCCGCCTCGGAGAACGTACTGGTCGAATAAGGGGGATAAATTGCGTCCCGTAGACTTTTCGATCGCCCGCAACAAATCCACCGTTTCCACTGCTTGATGGGCGTTGTCGTTGACGAAAGTCGCGATCGCCTTAAAAAATAATTCGTTGCCCAACTCGGCGCGAATCATGTGATAGACGCAGGCTCCTTTCTCGTAAATATGGCGATCGTACAATTCGATGGGTTCGCGATAGATATGCGTGACCATGGGACGACGGTAGCGACTGCGATCTTCATTGAGATAGCTACGCATTTCGCCCAGCATATAAAATGCAGCATCTTCGCGGCCGTATTCGCGTTCCCACCACAGCACTTCGGCGTAGGAAGCCATCCCTTCTTTAACCCAAGCGTGCGACCAATGTTTGATGACGACTAAATCGCCAAACCATTGATGCGCCAACTCGTGAACGACTAGACTTTCCGTGCGATCGTTGTCGATCGCGGCTCGATCGTCTAGCAAGCAGCGATCGGTCAGCAAAGTTGCAGAAGTGTTCTCCATGCCGCCAAAAATAAAGTCGGCGACGCAAACTTGCGCGTATTTAGGATAGGGATAATCGTAGCCGAAAATTTCGCTAAAAAAGGCCATGGCTTTTGGCGTTTTAGCCATGCTGCGCCGCGCGTCTTCGATGCGATCTTTTTCGGCGTAGTAGGTGACGGGTTTGCCGTTCCACTCGTCGCGAATTTCGGCAAATTCCCCGATCGCCAGGGTCATTAAATAGGTGGGGTGGACTTCTTCTTGTTTCCAGTGAAAGACCTTGTATTTTTTATCTTCTTCAACCGACACCAGTTCGCCATTGGAAATCGCCGTAAACGCCTTGGGAACCCGCACCCGAATTTCGGAAGCAGCCAACTGTCCGGGATAATCGAAACAGGGGAACCAAAAGCGCGAATCTTCGTCTTCCCCTTGCGTCCACACTTGCACGGGTTTGTCCGGATAGCGATCGTCGGGCGCGATAAAATAGATACCGCGTTGGGGATGTTCTACCTTGTAGGCGATCGTCAGCGTCAGGGGAACGTTGGCTTCCGTCGCCGACTGCAACCGCACGCACAGTTGTTCCCCATCGTAATCGAACGGTTGTACCTCATCGCCAACGCGCACCGAGCGAATCTGGAGATTGATGGCATCGAGCAACAGGCGATCGACCCCATTGCGAATCGGGTTGAGGCGAATGGTACAAGTGCCATCGTAACAGCGATTGGCGATGTCGATATCGAGATCGAGGGCAATGCGCTCCACCTGTCCGGGGCGATCGGGCGTATAGTGGGGCTTAGCGCCCGGTAAGATAAAGGACTTGCGCGGGGTCGTATCGGCGTGAAACTCGTAAGGCATGGATGGGTAACAAACTCTCTACGGACGAAAAAGCTATGCTAGTAGTGCGCGATCGCGCGGGTCTGGTGTCTCTACCTTCTAGCGTAACGCAATAGCCGCGACCAGTGACCAGTTTTCGGAGAGGGGGACAAGGGGAGGGGGAGACAAGGAGACAAGGAGACAAGGGGACAAGGGGACAAGGGGACAAGGGGACAAGGGGACAAGGAGAAATCTATTCATCCTTCATCCTTCTGACTTCATCCTTGAAACCTCGAACCTCACCCCTCGAACCTCACCCCTCATACCTCGAACCTCGAACCTCAAGGGCGAACGCCGTTCGCCCCTACACACCTCGAACCTCATACCTCATACCTCATCAACATGACTGAAACACCTGAAACCCAGAACGGAACCCAAAACGAAACCCAGAAAAAGTCCGGTTGGGGCTGTTGGTTGCCGATCGCGGTCGTTGCTATCTTGGCAGCAGGTGGGGCAGCAGCGTACTATTACCTTACTCCTGGTAGCCGCGCTACGCCCCTAGAAACGGCTGAAGTTGTCCCCGACGAAGCGATTCTGGCGGCTTACGTGACCACTGACGAGGCCACCTGGGGGCAATTGCGGCAATTTGGCACCCCCGAAGCGCAGAAGATTGTCACCGAACAGTTGAATGCGGTTCGTCAGGATATTCTCTCTGAAACCAACGTCGATTTTGATAAAGATCTCAAACCCTGGTTGGGAGACGTGATGGTGGCGGTGTTACCCTCTGAGAACCCGGAAGCGACGGAGGATGAGGCATTCGACATCTTGACGGTGGTCAATATTAAAGACAAAATTAAAGCACTCAACTTTTCTCGGCGGGTGAAAGAGCAAGAAGGAGCCGAAATTGCCGAAAGTAACTACAAAGGGGTGACGATTTCCCAAGTTACCGAAGCCAACGGTACGACCTACAGTTTGGCTGTTTTGGGCGATCGCTTGGCGCTGTCGTTCCAAGATCCGACACTGCGTGCGGCGAGCGTTACTTTTAAAGGG